>CAKONX010000095.1 GCA_934098345.1 uncultured Bacilli bacterium | reverse complement strand
GCATATGGTCTTTCGCGATCATCACATACAAGAAGTATAGCATTATTAGCATTTATATCATTTAAATCCCCAAGATTACTTAATTTAATATTTAAGTATCCATTCTTAATTGCCATATTAATAATGTTTTGAAGTCTTTTACCCATGACAACTATTTTTTTATGCATATTATTTGCTGCATCAAATATTTCTTGAATAGTATGTAAATGAACTGGTAATGTTGAAATAATTATTCTACCATCAGCATGATTAAATGTATCTTTAAACCATCCAGTTAATCTATGATGTGGAGAAGTATGCCCTTTTCTTTCTGAGAATACAGATTCTGCCATTAAACAAAGAACACCTTGTTTACCAACATATGCAATTTTACCTAAATCCATAGAATAAGCACCACTCATAGTTGGATCAATTAAAAAGTCTCCAGTATAAACAATAGCTCCATCATGAGTGTTTATTACATACATAACTGCATCAGGTACAGAATGACTTACATTTATTGGAAATACTGAAACGTTTTTAAAGCCAATTTTATGATTTGCAACAACATCAACGATGTTCTTTTCTTTCATTCCATTCATTAATAAAAGTTCTTTAGTATATTTAGTAGCATATATCTTTATTTTAGGAATATGTTCAACTAAATCAAATACACCACCCATATTTTCTTGATGAGCATGTGTTAAAAATACTCCAACAATTCTATCTTTATTATCTTCTAAATATTTATAATTTGGTAAAATATAATCAATTCCATACATTGAATCATTAGCATATTTTATACCTGCATCCATTATAAAAATTTTACCATCTATTTCTATTACATAGGTATTCTTACCCATTTCATTTAGGCCACCAAGCCCAAATATTCTTATTTTACTCATTAAATTTCATCTCCTAATTAAATTATAAAAGTATTTCGCGTAAGTACATTATAGCATAAAATAATCAAAAAAAAAACCTAAAGGTTTTTTGGCTTGTCATTATTCTCAGTTTTAACTAACATATTTCTTATCTCTTCAACTGCTCCAGCTCCAGGTTCTGGATTTTTAACAACATTTTTACTTAATAACATAATATAACTACTTTTAGCAAGATCATCAGGAGTTATTTCTCTACCTAAAGCTTCATCATAGTCAAAAATTGGAAAAGACAAATTATATTTATAATAAAATTCAAAAGCAGATATTCTCTTGCCAAAATATATCCAAGGGCTAACATTAAATGGAACAGTTAATTCTATATCATCAACTACTACTTTTTTTTATTATATATTTGTAGTTTCTCCATCGATTCTTCTTTTTATCATTTCTTTTAAAGATGCAGATGGAACCTCAATTTCTTTTTCAGAAGCATCTTCATAAACACATTTTGCAAAAACTTTTCTTCTTAAATCATCTTCTATTTCATGTATTCGGTTACTATTCATAATGTATCACCATGATAATTACATTTAAAAAAATAGATTTTATTGATATGAACCCCGTTTCTTGGACAAAATAGAAACGAGGTTTTTATATGTCAAAATTAAGTTATGAAGACAAAAT
>CAKONX010000094.1 GCA_934098345.1 uncultured Bacilli bacterium | reverse complement strand
AGGGATTTAAAAGATTATGTTTTAAATGAAGATGGTTATGAATATAATGAAGAAAAAACTTACAAAAAGAAATCTCGTAAATGTCCAAGAGAAATTATTATAACCAAAAAAGATAAAGATGGAAAGACAATAAAAATAAGGCAAAATGTAGATGAACAACAAGTCGTTTTCTGGAGTGCAGATTATGCAAAACGTGCAAAAGCAGAAAGACAGCCCGCTATAGACAAGGCAAGAGATTTAATTGGAAATGTACAAAAATACAATAAGAAAAATTGTGTTGGAGCAAGCAAGTATGTAAAACATCTGGTTTTCGATAAAAATACAGGAGAAATTATAGAAGCAAAATCACAACTTTCTCTTGATGAAGATAAAATTGCAGAAGAAGAAAAACTTGATGGATATTATATGATAGTTTCTAGTGAATTTGACAAAACCCCAGATGAAATTATTGACATATACAGAGGCTTATGGCGAATAGAAGAAACATTTAAAGTTACAAAAAGTGAATTAGATGCTAGACCAGTCTATGTATCAAGAAAAGAACATATTGAAGCACATTTTTTAACGTGCTATATTGCATTAGTATTATCAAGGGTATTGCAACATAAACTTGATAAAAAATATTCAGTTGGAAAAATACTTGAAAGCCTTGGAAAGTGTAATTGTTATCAAATTCAAAGTAATTATTATTTATTTAATTATTTTGATAACGTTTTAAATGATATCGGAACTATATTAAATTTAGATTTTTCTAAAAAATATATGCGATTACAAGATATTAAAAAAAATTTAGGAGATGTGAAAAAATGATTATTTTCACAAGAACTTTCGGAAAAAAATTACGCACCTAAAACAGTTGATATTGCTGGGTTACAGGTGCGTTTTTCCACTTTTTTAATATAAAACTCAGGATATTATATATTTTTTTAATAATTGTCAATTGTTAATTGATATTTTTTTGCTTATTAGCAAAAAATTTTATTGTTTTATAAAAGAAGTGATATAGTTTTATGCTTACTATATCACTTTGATTTACAATTAAATTTTATTAATACATTCCGCCCATTCCATCTGCTGGGTCTGCTTCGTGGTTTCCACCACATCCGCATGATTTATCTTTTTTATCTGTTACAATGCTTTCTGTTGTTAATACCATTGATGCTATTGATGCTGCATTTTGAAGTGCACTTCTTGATACTTTTGTTGGATCTACTATTCCGGCTTTTTTCATATCTACATATTCTTCATCTGCTGCATTAAATCCTATTCCTTCTTTACTTGATTTTACTTTTTCAAGTATTACAGCTGGCTCTAAACCTGCATTTACTGCAATTTGTTTTACTGGCTCTTCTAGTGCTTTTAATACTATTTTTGCACCTAATTTTTCATCATCTTTTAATGTTTCCATCAATTTTTCAACTTTAGGAATTACATTTACATATGCTGTTCCTCCACCAGAAACAATACCTTCTTCTACTGCTGCTTTTGTTGCAGATAATGCATCTTCTATACGAAGTTTTCTATCTTTCATTTCAACTTCTGTTGCTGCTCCAACTCCAATTACAGCTACTCCACCTGCTATTTTAGCAAGTCTTTCTTGTAATCCTTCTTTTTCATATTCGCTCTTTTCTTCTGCAAGTTGAGCTCTTATTTGGCTTACACGCTCTGCAATTGCTTTTTTATCTCCAGCACCATCAACAATTATAGTATTTTCTTTTTCAACTTTAACTTGTTTAGCTCTACCTAATTGTTCAATAGTTGTATCTTTTAGCTCTAATCCTAAGTCTGATGTAATAACTTCTCCTCCTGTTA
>CAKONX010000093.1 GCA_934098345.1 uncultured Bacilli bacterium | reverse complement strand
GGAAAAGATTTAGCTAAGAGACCTTATGCTCCAGGACAACATGGTGCAGGAAGAAGAAAAAAGATTAGTGAATATGGAATCCAATTACAAGAAAAACAAAAAATTAGATTTATGTATGGATTAAATGAAAAACAATTTAGAAGATTATTTGACAGAGCTTCTAAATTAAAAGGTGTTCATGGTGAAAACTTCTTAAAATTACTTGAATCTAGATTAGATAATTTAGTTTATAGAATGGGTCTTTCAAACACTAGACGTGGTGCAAGACAACTTGTAAATCATGGACATATCTTAGTTAATGGAAATAAAGTTGATATTCCTTCATATTCTTGTAAACCTGGAGATGTTATAAGTGTTAAAGAAAATTCACTTGATCATCCAGCTATTAAAGCATCTTTAGAAGCTCATGTTACTAAACCTGCTTATGTTGAATTTGATGATAAAAAACTTACAGGAACTTATCTTAGATATCCTGAAAGAACTGAATTATCAGCTGACATTAATGAATCTCTAGTAGTTGAGTTCTACAACAGATAATAATAAAACTTGGTTTTAAAAAACCAAGTTTTTATTTTGCTCTCTTATTACAATTTCTTTAGTAATAATACTTATTACTTTTTTCATTGCATTTTTTGCTGAATCATTACTTTTAGAATAATTATAAGTAAGATATTTTTTTAAGCTAGCAAGTTCTTCTACACTTAATGTTTTAAAATAAGCGTAATACTCACCTCTTTTTAATGATTCTAAAAACATTTTATAAATATTTGAATTATATATAGTATTTAATTCTTTATTAACAAGATAACCAACATAAGGTCTGATGGATTCAATTCTAAGTACTGCACTTGTTCCACCAAGTTCACTAAAAGCTCTACTTTCAAAAGCATCGTATTCTTCCTCAGTAAATATAGATAATAACTTAGCAAGTGATTCATCATTAAAAGACTTTAAAGAATTTTCTTTAATGGCACTTATTACTTGTTTAATTTTTTCTTCACTAACCAAAGTTATACCTCCTGACTAAGTTCATTCATAAATTTTTTTAAATCAGCATCTATTTTATTTTCATAATCACTGAAAGAAGACATTACTACTTTAATAAAAGCATTAAAATGTTTTTTATTAAATATATCATAAATTCTTCTATATATTTCGTCTACAGCAACTATTCTTGCTTTTAATCCATCATTAGGTGCATATTCTTTTGTCTTTCTAACTAATGAATTATATTGTTCAACTATTTTCTTTAAATCAATATTTCTTTTATAAACACTACTTAATTTTTCTTTATTATAAGTACTAGCTGCTGTAATAACTGTTGTAAGTAATTCAGTTGAATCAAGTTTAGAATATTCATTAATATTACTTATAATATATAAATTCATAAAATAGAAACCTAAAACTAAAAAATTATTAAAATTATAAGGATCACTTATAAATTTATCTTTCTTTTCAATTTTTTCTTTATCAAGAGTAGTAACAAGAGAATAACCCCAGTTAAGATTATCTTGATATAAAATGTTAACTAAATTATCATACTTCATACTTACCCTCTATTCTAAAATTATTATATCATTATTTTACACATAAAAAAAGAGTTATTCACTCTTTTCAATTGAAATCATAACATCATGACCATTAATATCAACAACTTCACCAGTTTCTTTTTCTTCATAAACCACTGCTAAAGTTTCTTCTTTAATATAATCTTTAAACATTATTAAAGCATCATTCACTTCATCATCACCATGGAAATAAAGATTAATTCTATCTTCAATATTTAAGCCACTTGTCTTTCTTAAATTTTGTACTTTAGAAACAAATTCACGAGCAAGTCCTTCAGCTATAAAATCAGCTGGAAATTGACTTTCAAAT
>CAKONX010000092.1 GCA_934098345.1 uncultured Bacilli bacterium | reverse complement strand
GTTGATAAAGTAAGAGAAGTCATAAAAATAAGTCAAGATCCAGTTTCTCTTGAAACTCCAATTGGTGAAGAAGATGACTCACATTTAGGAGATTTCATTAAAGATGAATCAAGTTTAAGTCCAGAAGAATATGCAACTAATGAAATATTAAAAGAAGAAATTAAATCAGTTTTATCTACACTTCAACCAAGAGAACAACAAGTTCTTGAACTTCGTTTTGGTTTAATTGATGGAACAAGTTATACACTTGAGGAAGTTGGTAAGAGATTTAATGTTACAAGAGAAAGAATACGTCAAATAGAAGCAAAAGCTTTACGAAAATTAAGACATCCTTCACGTGCTAAAAAATTAAAAGATTTTATGGTAGATTAATATCTATCATTTTTTCGTTAAATAAAGGAGGTAAGATATGCTAAGTTTAAGATTAGAATCATTAACTAAATTTGTAAGTTACAATGATAAAATAATTGACATTGGATGTGATCATGCACTTTTAGATATCTTTTTAGTAAAAAATGATTTAGTAAAAAATATAATTGTTTCGGATATAAATGAAGGGGCATTAAATCAAGGGAGAAAAAATATTGAAAATGAGGGTTTAAATAATAAAATCGATGCACGTTTAGGTAATGGTTTTGAAGTTTTAGCTGATAAAGATCATATTGATACAGTTATAATTTCTGGTATGGGAACAAGTACAATTATTGGTATATTAAGCAGTGATTATTTAAAAAATATTAATAAGTTAATAATTCAGTCCAATAATGATCACACAATGCTTAGAAAATTTATTACTAGTCAAGGATTTATTATTAAAAATGAAGAGTATTTTCAAGATAATAAAAAGAATTATATTAATATAGTATTTGTTCGTGGAACTAAAAAATATTCAAAAATTGATATTACTTATGGACCAATACTTAAACATAATAAACCCTATTTGGAATTTGAAATTAGTAATATTGATAAAATAGATAAACTTATTCCTAAAAATAAAATATTCTTACATTTTAAATTAAAAAAAGAAAGAAGAGTATTAAATAAATTACTTAGAAAGTAGACAACTACTTTCTTTTTTATAGAGAAATTTAAACTTTTTTGATATAATCTCATATAGGTGAAGAATTTATGGATATAAATCACATTAGAAACTTTAGTATTATAGCTCATATAGACCATGGAAAAAGTACTCTTGCTGATAGAATACTTGAACTTACTGGAGCAGTAAGTAGTCATGATATGAAAGATCAATTATTAGATAGTATGGATTTGGAACGTGAAAGAGGAATCACGATTAAACTTAATGCAGTTGAACTTAATTATAAATATAATGGAGAAGATTATGTTTTACATTTAATAGATACACCGGGACATGTAGATTTTTCTTATGAAGTATCACGTAGTTTAGCTGCTTGTGAAGGGGCAATTTTAATAGTTGATGCGGCTCAAGGAATTGAAGCTCAAACGCTTGCTAATCTTTATTTAGCACTTAACAATGATTTAAAAATTATACCTGTCATTAATAAAATTGATTTACCAAATGCTGATGTTGAAAAAGTAAAAGCAGAACTTGTAAATGTTTTAGGATTTCATGAAGATGAAATACTTTTATGTAGTGGTAAAACTGGTGTTGGTGTAAAAGAATTAATTGAAGCTATTATTGAAAGAATTCCTGCTCCTAAAGACCCAGTTGATCATGAAACTAAAGCAATGATATTTGACTCTTATTTTGATCCTTACAGAGGTGTAATTGCATCAGTTCGTGTTTTTGATGGTAAAATAAGCAAAAACGATACAATTAAGATGATGAGTACTGGAGCAACTTATGAAGTAGTCGAACTTGGAGTATCTACTCCTAAAACAAAGAATTTAAATGAACTTGTAAGTGGTCAAGTAGGATGGATTAATGCAAGTATTAAAACAATAGATACAGTTAAAGTAGGAGATACAATAACAACACTTTCTCACGAAGCAAAGGAACCTCTTCCTGGATATCAACCTATGAAACCAA
>CAKONX010000091.1 GCA_934098345.1 uncultured Bacilli bacterium | reverse complement strand
AGTAGATTTCTTTCTAAGTCTTTTCTATCAGTTTCATTTAATAAATTCATTTTTTCCACATTTATCACCTAAATTCTTCAAACATAGTTTCAAGTTCTTTTAACTCTTCTTCACTCATCTCTTCACTTTTGTTATCTTTATCCATCCATGCAGGAACATTTATATTAACATTATTCTTTGTTTCTTTTACAACTTTAACATTTTTCTTATGTCCTTTTTCAGCTAAATTCATGGCATCTTCAACGGTTTTAATACCTTTTCTAGACCAAGTACTAGCAATTGCTTCCATATAAGCATTATTAAGTTTACCATTATTTACTAAAAGAGCATAATCAACTAAAACATTAACAACTCCTGGTGGTAAGTCAAAATCAACAGCAATATGTTCAAGTATTTTTAGATCTCTACTAGTTGGTTTAATACCTTTATTTCTACTCTTTAAAAAGTCGTAAGGTTTAGTATTTTCAAATACATGAATCATTTTACCTCTATTAGATAAATCTCCACTTGGACTCTTTAAATAATCTGGTTGAGTTCTATAAACAATTGTAGGTAAACTTCCATTATTGTTATATTCATAATTTTTTCTAGTCGCGCTTCTTAACTTATCTTTATTAATAATTCCATATTCATCAATAACAAGTCTAATTATTTCACTCATTTTAACAGAATCAATATTATAAATAAAAGCTAGTTGATTTATTAAATCTTTTGTTTTTTTATTAAAAGTCTTACTAGTAACAAGTCCTTTTGGTAAAGTTGATTCTAAAAGTTCAAAATCAATTGAACTTGCTATATTTATACCTAACTTCTTAGTATTTCTAATATTTTCTTCAAATACATTTTCATTAACAGATTTAAATGTTTCATTCATACTTGAAGTAATTTCTTCATAATCACTTTTATTAAAATTATATTTTTTATAACTATTTAAAAGAATATTATATTCATTTTCTCCAATATTATTTAAAAGAAGTATACTTAAAACTGGATGATTTAAAAACTCACTTGCACTTAGTGGAGAATATAGTTCATATAAATATTCATTTATATTATCGTTTCTTTTAATATAACTTTTTAAAAGACCAACTGCTTCCAAACTCTTTCTAGCATTTTCAATATCAGTTAATTTTGATTTTAAAATAGTCATTAAATGATGATGAGTAAAATCTTTACTCATTAATTCTAATTTATCAAGATCAGCCCAAAAAGTTAGATAAAGACTTACAGCAATAGGTCCAATAATAGGTTCATATAAAGAAATAATGATTTTTTTATCTACCTCAGTCAAAATAGTTTGATTAATAATTGTATACGTATCTGCTGGTAATAAACTATTTTTCATGAGTCTCACTTCCTTAATTTATATTGTATATTATTTTATTTTTTAAATCAATTGTTAAATACCCTCTACTAATATATAACCCTATAAATATGTATTTTACTTCTAAAATTTAAAAAAAGAAACTATTTTTCTTTAGTTTCTTTCTCATCTTTTTTTGGTTCTGGATATTTTATTTCTATTCCACATTCCATTAATTTTTTAATTAAATCTTTTTCTACTTCATTTCTATTACTATTAACTTTATAACCCATAAACAACTTTTCTTCCTTACACTTCTTGAATAACTGCTATAATCATTGGTTTAGTTTCAGTTTCACTTAAGAAATACTTACTTAACTCTTCTCTAATTTCATTTTTTATTTGATTATAATCAACAAATTTAGGAGTTGTATTTGCCTCAATTATATTAACAGATATTCTCTTTATTTCTTCTATCATATCATATGAATCTTTTACATAAATAAATCCACGAGTTGTAACTTCTGGTCCGACAAGTATTTTCTTTGTTTGTTTATCTAATGTTGCACTTATTAAAAGGATACCATTTTCACCTAGCATTTCTCTATCTTTAATAACTAGTTCACCAACATCATCACTACTCTTACCATCTATTAAAACATCGTCAACTTTAATAGTTTCAAATTTATCTTGTAAAACTCCATCAACAAATTCTACAACATCACCATTTTGTTTTAATAAAATATTTTCAGATTTCATACCAAGATTACTAGCTAAATTAGCATTATTAACCATTGATCTATATTCACCTTTAACTGGCATATAATATTTTGGATTAACAAGATTTAACATAATCATTAAATCTTCTTGGCTAGCATGATGTAAAATTGTATAAGTATTAGGTAATGTAACAACATTTGCACCCATCATAGCTATTTCATCTTGAATACGAACAAATATTTTTTCAGTTGCATCATATTTAGGTTCAGCAAACACAACTGTATCAGTT
>CAKONX010000090.1 GCA_934098345.1 uncultured Bacilli bacterium | reverse complement strand
GGACAAGTTAAATTTGAAAGATGTGGAAGAGATAAGAAAAAAGTAAGTGTTTACGAAGTAAAATAGTATCTGATGATACTATTTTTTTGTAAACTTTTATTCAGTTTCATTAGTTAATTTTTGATAAGAATTTAAAACCGCCATCAACAATTAAAATTTTGTTGACTAATAACAAGAAAAACTATATAATACACTTCAATGACGAAAGGGATTGGTAAAATGAAAAAATTAAATGAACGAAAAGCAATTAAATTAAAAAAGTTACTTGCTAATGTTAGTATAGAAGATATTAAAGAAGGAGAAACTTTCTATTATCTAGATTATGTCTATACAAATGCAGTTAATGCTAAAAAGGAACCTAAATGTAGTGAATTAGATATAAATTATTTTATGGAGCCAATTGGTGATAGTTATAATATTTATAAATTTGTAAAAACTAGCAATGATGAAGCTAAGGAAGTTGTAACTGGAGAAACTTTTAAATTTTACAATGATTCTAAAAAAGTTGACTATCGTAACCCTAATTATTTAATAGATAGACAACATGATAGATCTATTTATATAGCTCCTAGTGCTATTTTTAAAGGTTCAAATATAATTGCTAAATTAATTTACCAATTGTTTGCTGAAAAAGATTATAAAAAGATGAAGTCTGATATTCATAAATTTATATGTGCTGCAGATTATAGAAGCCAATGCTACAAATCATGTGTTTTTAATTTAATTTGTCCATCTGAATTTGAACAAGAATTTTATATACAAAATAGAGGAGCTTTAACATTTTATGATGAAGAACCTAAGGTTGGGGAATATTTTGGATATGCAGGTAATATAAGTTGTATAGTACCTAAAGTTGATCATAAAGATGATAGTAAATATTTTGATACAATGGAAGGCTTAATAGTACATCCATTATTGTTTAAGAGAATAAGTGAACCTGATGCTATTGAAGTAACAAGCGGAATAGTATTTCATTTTAAATCTCTTTTATCTACAGATGTATCATATGATAATGAATATAAAAATTCACCACTTTCTATAAATCCAATTTGTTACATAAAATTTACAGATAAATACAAAGAAATTTATGGAAAAGCTATAAGCGATTTTGAAAAATTTAGTAAAAGGATGTCTAATACATTAAGTGATGCTAAGAAAATTTATGCTAAAAAGATGGACGAATGTGAAAATACGTATCGTAGTAGTTTAAGTGATGCATATGATGTTGCAAGAGTAGATAATGCTATATTTGATTTAGAAAAACAAAGTTCTGCCACCGAACCTAGAGTTCATAAATTAATTAAAGAAATATCAAGCAGAACAACTGATTTTGATTAGTTAACTAAAAGTTAACTTTTTTCTTTATATAGATTTATTATAGAATTTTTGATAAAATACTTTTGAGGTGAATATTATGCGTTATAATATTGTGAAAAATGCGAGTAGTATATTAGAAAGTAATTCTTATTTAGTAAAAAATCCTTTTGCGTATAAAGGAAAATGGGCAAGTGTTTTTAAAAATAATAATCCAATTTGTTTAGAGTTAGGTATGGGTAGAGGAACATTTATAATTGAAATGGCTAAGACTCATCCAAATATTAATTATATTGGACTTGAACTTGATAAAAATCAAACAGCAACTGCTTTAAAAAATATTAAAGATTTACAATTAGATAACTTAAAAATGATTAATGCTGATGCTTTAAAAGTAGCTGAAATATTTAGTCGTGAAATAGATACAATTTATTTAACTTTCTCTGAACCTTGGCCAAAAAAAGGTGATGAAAAGAAAAGATTTACAGCTATTAATTATTTAAAATTATATGATCGTATATTTAAAAAACATAAACATATTATAATGAAAACTGATAATAAAATATTATTTGCATCTTCTTTAGAAAGTTTAAGTAGTTATTGGTATACATTTGATAAAGTAAGTGTTGATTTACATAATGATGAAAGAAAAATAGAAAATATAATGACTGATTTTGAACGTCAATATTATAAAGAACATCGACAAATATATTATGTTGATGCAAGTTTTAAAGATTAAGTAGATATAATCTACTTTTTTTAGGAGGTAAATAATGAAAATAGTAGTTGAAACATTAGGTTGTAAAGTAAATGCTTATGAATCTGAACTTATAAAAGAGATGTTTCTAAATAATAAAGATGAAATAATTGATGATAAAACTTTAGCTGATATAATTGTTATAAATACTTGTACAGTTACTAATCAAGCAGATTCTAAAGGAAGAAAATTAATTCGTCAAGCAAGAAGAGATAATGAAAATGCTATTTTAATTGTATGTGGTTGTATGACACAAAATCATGAAGATATAGATATTGATGCTGATATTATACTAGGTAATAAAGATAAATC
>CAKONX010000089.1 GCA_934098345.1 uncultured Bacilli bacterium | reverse complement strand
AGATGTCGAAATAAAAACTAAAAAGATTACTGAAAAAGATTTAAGAAAAAGAGAAAATAAATTTTTACTAGTTCTTGCAATAATTTTTACAGGTTTAATTTTAATTGTAACAACTTTAGTATTCTTAATACCTAAAGTAACTAAAGTAAAAGATATTAAAGTTCCTGATGTTACAGGTATGAGTGTAAGTGAAGCTGAAAATAAATTAATTGAAGCAGGATTTACAATTTCTGAAGAACAAAAAAGTGAAGCCTCTTCAACTATTAAAGAAGGAAATGTAACAAAAACATATCCATCAAATGGTAGTACAAGAAAGAAAGGTGCTTCTGTAGTTATTTACGTATCAACTGGAGAAAATGCTTATACATTAGAAGACTTAACTGGTAAAAATTATGTTGAAGAAAAAGCTATTCTAGAAAAAATGTATAACTTATATGTTAAAGTAGAAAAAATGGAAGATAAAGGAAATCATAAGAGTGATGAAATATTAAAAACAGAACCTGCAGCTGGAGCTAAATTAGTTGAAGGTGATACAATTATTCTTTATATTTCTGATATGTCAACAACTTATCCAGATTTCACTAAAGGAAGTTATTCTTTAAAACAAATAGAAGAATGGTGTGAAAAATATGGAGTTAAATTAACTACTACATATGTTGAAACAGATGAATATCCTGCTGGTACTATTTTTGAACAAAGTCAAAAAGCTGATGACAATGTTATGAATGGTCAATCACTAACAATAAAAATTTCTGAAGAAGTAAGTGATAATGGAGTAGAAGAACAAATAGACTAGGTAAAAGATATGCAAGGTATAATAGTTAGAATAATAAGTAATTTATATACAGTTAAAACTGAAGATGATTTTAGATTATGCCGTAGTAGGGGTAAGTTTCGTAATATGGGACTTACTCCTTTAGTCGGTGATAAGGTTATAATTGATGAAAAAAATAATTACATTTTAAAAATAGAAGAAAGAAAAAATGAGTTATTAAGACCAAGAGTTGCTAATATTGATACTTGTTTAATTGTAACTAGTTTAAAGCATCCTGATTTTTCATCTTTTCTATTAGATAAAATGATTGTTAATATTAGTTCTAATAATATAGAACCAATAATTGTTTTTTCTAAATACGATTTATTAACTGATGAAGAAAAAAAAGAGATGAACTTTATAATTAATTATTATAAGAATGTTGGTTATAAAGTTATTATCAATACAGAATATGATAAAATTATCGAATATTTAAATGGCAAAGTTGTTGCTTTAACTGGTCAAACAGGTGCTGGTAAAAGTACTCTTTTAAATAAAATATGTCCTGATTTAAACTTAAAAACTGATGATATAAGTGAAGCTTTAGGACGTGGTAAACATACAACAAGACATGTAGAATTATTTGATGTTGATGGTATATATTTTGTAGATACTCCTGGTTTTTCTGCTTTAGATTTAAATGTTGAAGATAAAGAAAATATCAAATTTGCATTTAAAGAGTTTGACAATAATGGTTGTAAATTCAGAGATTGTAAACATATAAATGAAAGCGGTTGCCAAGTTATTAAAGATGTAGAAGAAGAAAATATTTTAAAAAGTAGATATGAAAATTATAAAAAGATGGTGGTAGAGTGAAAATAGCAGTTTCATTTTTAAAAAGTAATTTTGATTTAAAAAGTACTTTAAAAAAAATAGAAAATACTGATGCTGATTTTATTCATGTAGATATAATGGATGGAAAATTTGTCCCAGAAAAAACTAATGATGCATCATTTTTTTACAATAATTTAAAAGACATAAAAAAGCCATTAGATGTACATTTAATGGTAGAAAATCCTAAAGAATATATTGATGTATTAAAAAAATTGAATCCAGAATTTATAACTATTCATGCTGAAATCGAAAAAAGTGAATCTTTAATAGATTTGATTCATTCTTATGGTATTAAAGCTGGACTTGCTATTAATCCAAATACTAGAGTAGGAAATATCTCGTATTTAGATAAACTTGATTATGTTCTTGTAATGGGAGTTAATCCTGGCTTAGGTGGTCAAAAGATGATTATGGATACAACATTAAAATTAGAGGTTCTAAGTAAATTAAGAAAAGCTCGTAACTACAAATATTTAATATCTTTTGATGGTGGAGTAAACTTAGAAACAAGAAATTTTTTAGATTATTCGGATATATTAGTAAGTGGATCATTTATATGTATGAGTGATGATTATCAAGAAAAAATAAATTTGTTAAGATAACATAAAATAAGTACCCAATTTTGGGTACTTATTTTAATCTTCATCCAAATGAGTGAATAAAATACCAACATTTATTAGTCCAGTTAAACCGACAAGGGAATAAATTATTCTTGAAACAACTGATCCTGCTCCAAATAATAAGTCTACTAAATTAATATCTAGTAACCCTACAAACCCCCAGTTAAGTGCACCAATAATGGTAACAACTAAACACACTTTTTGT
>CAKONX010000088.1 GCA_934098345.1 uncultured Bacilli bacterium | reverse complement strand
TGTTTTAAATCGTGAATTTGCACCTATTAGAGAAAAACGTGCATATTATGAAAATCATTTAGATGATGTAGTTGAAATATTAAAACGAGGCACTGATGATGCTATTAAAGATTCTGAAGTTGTCCTAAAAAAAGTAAAAGCTGCCATGGGTATTAATTATTTTGAAGATGATTCTTTTGTTGATATCTATAAAGAAAAATATAATAAAGAATAGAAATAGGGATAAAGATGAATAAAAATATAGGTAATATTATTATGATCATAATAATACTTGTATCTATTGTTGTTGGTTTTTTATCATTTAATATAAAATCAAGTGAAAATGCACCAATTACTACGAATACAACAACTACTAGTAAATTAGATGAAGAAATATCTAAAGAAAAAGATGCAAAAATTATAATTAATGGTGAAGAAAAGATAATAAAAGTTAAAACTTATGAAGCATATGATTTATTTACAATGGAATATGATGCTTCTTTTGAAATGAATAAGTTAAGTAATAATACATATATTTTAAAAAATAAAGAAGATGAAAATATTTATATAACAATTGAACCAGTTGATTATGAAACCATTCAAAATAATAATCAAGATGAAAATGTTTTATATAAATATGGAGAGAAAAAGTATTTAAAAATAACTAAATATTTAAATGAATTAAATGATTTAGGAGAAATGAATATTAAAATACAATATATGATAGATTCAATACATGTAAATTAAACCTACAACTTGTAGGTTTTTCTTTATATCAATTGCAATTTTTATGATATTTAGTTATAATTTTTTAGAAGAGGTGAAAGAAATGAGTAATAAAGAACTTGCTGATTTAATATTTCCTAATATAGATAAAACTATTGAAGATTATGAAAAAATGTATCCAGAAAGAAATTTACCTAAAGGGGCTTTAGTTACAAGATTTGCACCAAGTCCAACTGGATTTGTACATATAGGTAATTTATTTCAAGCTTTAACAGATTATTTTTTAGCTAAAAATAGTGGCGGAATTTTTTATTTAAGAAATGAAGATACTGATACTAAAAGAGAAGTTTCAAGTGCTGTTGAAAAAATAATGGAATGCTTAGATTATGTTGGGCTTAATCCAGATGAATATGAATATAAAGGAGAAATTCATGGTGAATATGGTCCTTATATTCAAAGTGAAAGAAAAGAAATTTATCATGCATTTATTAAACATTTAATTGAAATCGGAAGAGCTTATCCTTGTTTTTGTTCTGCTGAAGAACTAGAAGTAATGAGAAAAAAACAAGAAGCTAAAAAAGCTCAACCAGGTTATTATGGAGCATGGGCTAAATGTAGAGATTTAACTAATGAAGAAAGAGCAGAAAAAATTAAAAATGGAGAAAGCTTTGTAATTCGCTTTAGAAGTGAAGGTAATCCAAATAGAAAAGTTGAATTTGATGACCCTGTTACTGGTATAATTGAATTCCCTGAAAATAATAATGATATGGTAATAATGAAATCAGGAGATTTACTTCCAACATATCACTTTGCTCATGTAGTAGACGATCATTTAATGCATACAACAACAGTTGTAAGAGGACAAGAATGGTTGCCAAGTGTTCCACTACATATTGAAATGTTTGATGCTTTTGGATTTGAAAAACCAAAATATATTCATAATGCTCTACTTTTAAAACAAGATGGAAATGTAAAAAGAAAAATAAGTAAAAGAAAAGATCCTGAAGCTTTAATGAGTTATTATATTGAAAAAGGTTATCCAAGTATTTCGGTTATTGAATCTTTAATGACTATTTTAAATAGTAATTATGAAGAATGGAGAGATAATCATCCAGATGCATCTTATTTAGAATTTGAATTTGATGCTAAAAAAGTTGGAACAAGTGGAGCTTTATATGACTTAGAAAAACTTAATAATATTTCTAAAGATATAATATCTAAAATGAGTGCAAAAGAAGTATATGATGGTTTAAAAAAATATGCAGATCAATTTGATCCTGAATTTGCTCAAATAATTGAAAATCATAAAGAATATACAATTAATATTTTAAATATTGAAAGAAATATAGAAAAACCAAGAAAAGATTATGCATCTTATAGTGATATTAAACCTAATATTTATTATATGTATAATGAATTATTTACAAATGATACATATGAATGGGGTCGTATAACTGATACTGAAGAAATAAAAAATGTTTTAAATACATATATTGATAAGTATTATAATGTTGAAGATGATAAAGATACTTGGTTTAATAAAATGAAAGAATTGTCCGAAGAACTAGGATATGCATCTAATATGAAAGAATATAAACAAAATCCTGATAACTTTAAAGGTAATGTTGCTGATGTATCAACAATTATTCGTGTAGCATTAACAACTAAATCTCGTACACCTGATTTATATGAAATTATGCGTTTATTAGGTGTAGATGAAATAAAAAGAAGAATATCTTTAATATAGGTGAGTTATGAAGAAAAAACATTT
>CAKONX010000087.1 GCA_934098345.1 uncultured Bacilli bacterium | reverse complement strand
AGTAATGGAATGTCTGGATTAAAAGCAAATAACGTACAAGATGCAATATCAGAACTATATAATAAAAATATAAGTGAAACATCATGTAAAAATGTAAGTGTACCAAAATTAGGTGAAAAACTTATTCCAGTAACAATAGACGGAGATGGAACTGTAACATATGCAGATACTTCTGAAAATTGGTATAACTATTGTGACAAACGTTGGGCAAATGCAGTAATACTTGAAGATGGAACAAATTACAAAGCAGGAGATACAATAAGTGAATCTGATATTCAAAGTTATTTTGTATGGATACCAAAATATAAATATAAATTATGGAATGTAGATACTCCAGTTGAAACTGCTCATGAAATAGATATCGTATTTGACGAAAATGATACAACTGATGTAGAAGGAATATCATGTAAGACTCCAATACTAAGTGGAGAAAGTGGAAACTGTAATAATGGAGAATATATGACACATCCAGCATTTATAAGTATGAATGCAAATGGATTTTGGGTAGGGAAATTTGAAACTGGATATAAAGGGGCGACAAGTGTAGCAACATCACAAGTAAATGCAAATGATACAAGCAAAGTAATAATAAAACCAAATGCTTATGCTTGGAGGAATATAAACACTTATAATATATTTCTAAATTCATATAACTATCAAAGAAATTTAGATTCACACATGATGAAAAACACTGAATGGGGAGCGGTGGCTTATTTATCTCATTCCAAATATGGAACAAATAAGAAGATAAATGTAAATAATACTTCTTCATATAGAACTGGATATTCAGCTTTAAAGACTACAAGTCAACAAACATATCCGGGAACAAGCGGTGATGGAGATACATATAATTCTGCATATAATACAGAAAACGGATATTTGGCAAGTACAACAGGAAATATAAATGGGATATATGATATGTCAGGCGGAGCATGGGAATATGTAGCTGGTTATATTTCTGGAAAATTAGGTTCAAGCGGATTTACTGCATCAACTATTGCAGAATATGACGGCAAATATTTTGATGTGTATAATGCATCCTCAAAAGTTACTAGTTACCAATACAGAATACTTGGAGATGCCACCGGTGAATTTGGACCATTTAAATTTTATAAGGATGGCGACAATGGTTCTAGATACCATGCTAGTTGGTATATTGATAGTTCTTATTTTGTAGAATCTTCTAACTCTTGGTTTGGCAGAGGCGGCCAATATAATTTTGGGGGCTTATCAAGCCAATTCGCATTTGGAAGAGATACTGGTGGAGTTCATGCTCCGGGTGGCTATCGTATAGTTTTAGCTCCGTAAATAACATTAAACGCGAAACTCGCGTTTTTTTTATGTCAAAAATCGTAAATATGCAATAACTTTATTGAAATTAGTGGGATTTTAGAGTATATTATATGTAGACAGTGGCAGAAAGTGGAAGAAAGTGGGGAATTCTTATGCTTCTCATGGGTGAATATCATCATAACATTGATGAAAAGAATCGATTAGTCCTTCCTAGTAAGTTTCGTACAGAAATTGGCGAAAAAGTTATTATTACTAGAGGATTAGACAAATGCTTATTCGTCTATTCGACCAGCGAATGGCAAAAAATTGTCGATAAACTTAAAGCCCTACCATTTACACATAAGGATGCTCGTGACTTTGTTCGATTTTTCTTATCTGGCGCTATCGAAGCTGAATTTGACCGAAGTGGAAGAATCAGTATTACCTCCCCATTGATCGCATACGCCGGTATAACTCGTGACTGTGTTATTATCGGCGCAAACGATCGACTTGAAATTTGGTCTAGTGAATTATGGAATAACTTCTTAAGTGATAATGAAGAAAAGTTTGCTAGTATCGCAGAAAATTTATTTACAACAGGTGATTATAATGCATTATAGTGTTTTGCTAAATGAAAGTATAGATTTATTAAACATCAAAGAGAACGGAATATATGTCGATTGCACGCTTGGTTATGCTGGACATAGTAAAGAAATTCTAAAAAGATTAAAAAATGGTTTTCTATATGCTTTTGATCAAGATATGGAAGCAATCAAATATTCTGAAGAAGAACTAAAAAAAATAAGCAATAATTTTGAAATAATACATGCAAACTTCTCATCTTTAAAAAGTGAACTTGAAAAGAGAGGTATTGATCATGTAGATGGAATACTTTTTGATTTAGGCTTTTCATCTCCTCAAATAGATAATGAATCTCGTGGATTCTCATTTATGAAAGATGCAGCATTGGATATGCGTATGGATCAAACAAATAAAAAGAGTGCATACGATGTTGTAAATAATTATAATTTAGAAGATTTAACAAATATATTTTATAAATATGCTGAAGAGAAATATTCTCGTAGCATTGCTAAAAACATTATTTCTTCAAGACCAATAAATACAACTTTGGAACTTGTTGATGTTATTAAAAAAAGTGTGCCTGTAAGTTATGCATTAACAAGGCATCCAGAAAGAGTTATATTTCAAGCTATAAGAATTGAAGTAAATAATGAACTAGGAGTATTAGAAAGTACACTTCCTGATGCTATAAATTTACTTAACAAAGATGGAAGAATTGCTGTAATAACATT
>CAKONX010000086.1 GCA_934098345.1 uncultured Bacilli bacterium | reverse complement strand
GTATTAAATATTTTCTTTTTTCATAATAACTTTCTTGCCATTTTTTTCGATAATTATTCATTTTTTGATTTAATTTTGGAGCAACTCCTAAACTTTTGATGTCTTTAAGTGCTCTTAGTATTTGTGACAAAAGAGATGTCATTTTATCAGCATATTTTCGTTGACTTTTTAAACAAACTCTAGATTTAGTGATACACTTTTTAGAAGTAATATAATATAGAGTATTTATAAAAACACTGTAGAAAAATATAATAATATTATTTTTATAGAAAATTACATAGAGAATTATCAATTTTACAAATTCAATTATCATTTCAAATATTATTGAAGGTAATTCAGCAATATTTAAAATATCTATATTAGATGAATTTAATACTTTACCACTATTAATTTTTCTTGTATATTCTTCATCAAATTCACATACTGAATTAACAAGTAATTTATGAACTTCAACATATGTATTTTTAAAATATTTAGCATATAAAATGTTAGTTATAAAAGATAAGGTTTTATTAATTACAAATACTAAACATAGTAATAAAACCTCTTTAATAGCAGTATTATAAGCAGAGGTTGTTACACTTGAAATAATAAGTGATGCATAATAAGGAATTAATAAACTTATAAGTATATTTATTAAACAAATTATTATAAAAGCATGAAGATATTTATCTTTTGGATTTAGAAGTTTAAAGTAATCCCTTGTTATCTTGTACGTTTCTTTTAGCATATTTACTCACCTATTTAATTATAAAAAAAGACTTATCTTAAGTCTTTACATTTTAAATATGAATATTGTAAACTAATCAACACGCAAAAGAATATAACATAAATCATCCACGTATTTTTCAATCATAATATTTTCACTTTGTTTATAATTTGTTGCTGGGAACCAATTGGCGGTAATTCTCTTTTCTAAATCAACAATATTTTTTTGGTTAACTTCATTTAGTTTGAAAATAACATATTTTCCTTTCTTCAAAGTATATGTTTTTAAGTTTTCATTTTTTAAACAAGATCCTAAATAGTATTCATAAGTATTTTTAGTATTTTGAAACATACCATATAATCCATTATTTTTTAAATTTTTTATATTTTCTTTTTTAATATTAGAAAATAAGCCTCTTATTTTATATAATAAATCTTCATGTTTATTTTCTTTTAAATGATAGCAATATAATTTAGTTTCATTAAATTCATTAACTTCATAGTCCAAATTATAACATTCTCCTTGATATGGAAATTTAATAAACGGAACTACTCTATAATTATTACTTGTTTTTCTACACTCACTTGGAGATAAACCAAATAAATTTTTAAAAGCACGATTAAAAGAAGTCGATGAATTAAATTGATATTTAAAAGCAATGTCTATAATTTTATTATCCGTGTTTTTTATTTCTTCATAAGCTTTACTTAATCTCCTTCTTTTAATGTATTCTTTTAAAGTTATTTCTGTTAAAAATGCAAAAATTCTTTCAAGTATAAATATATTCATTCCGGATATTTTACCTAGTTCATTAAAATCGATATCTTCATCCAAGTTATTTTCTATATAATTGACTACATTATTTAATCGCTCATAATTCATAATTCATCACCACCCTTTATGTTAGAAAAAAATAGCAATTAGTTTTTGCTATTTTTCTTTGGTTCGATTTTTTCTTGACCTAACATATACATTCTTAATGGTTCAGGAATTGTTATACTTCCATCTTCATTGTAGTTATTTTCAATTAAAGCAATTATTGCACGAGTAGATGCAAGTACTGTATTATTTAATGTGTGAAGATAATAATTTCCTTTATCACTTTTTACACGAATACCAAGTCTTCTAGCTTGAGCATCAGTTAAGTTTGAACAAGAACCTACTTCAAAGAATTTTTGTTGTCTTGGGCTCCATGCTTCAACATCACATGATTTATATTTTAAGTCTGCTAAATCTCCAGTACAACATTCAAGTTGTCTTACTGGAATATTTAAACTTCTAAATAATTCAACAGTAAATTTCCACATACGTTCATACCAGTCATTACTATCTTCTGGTTCACATAAAACAATCATTTCTTGTTTTTCAAATTGATGAACTCTATAGATTCCTCTTTCTTCTATACCATGAGCACCTACTTCTTTTCTAAAACAAGGTGAATATGAAGTCATACAAATAGGTAAACTTTCTTTTTTGATTAATTGGTCTTTAAATTTACCAATCATTGAGTGTTCACTTGTACCAATTAAATATAAATCTTCACCTTCAATTTTATACATCATGGCGTCCATTTCAGTAAAACTCATAACTCCAGTTACAACATCACTTCTAATCATAAATGGAGGTATACAATAAGTAAAACCTTTTTGAACCATAAAGTCTCTAGCATAAGCAAGCATTGCGCTTGAAAGTCTTGCAGCATCGCCCATAAGATAATAGAAACCATTTCCACTAGTTCTACCACTAGCTTCTTTATCTAAACCATCGATACTTTCAAGAATATCAGCATGATATGGTATTTCA
This sequence comes from uncultured Bacilli bacterium, assembly GCA_934098345.1. GTDB lineage: Bacteria > Bacillota_I > Bacilli_A > RF39 > UBA660 > CAG-582. The sequence goes on along the minus strand of CAKONX010000086.1, from coordinate 91 downwards.
TAAGATGGTACAGTTGCTTCTCCAAATCTTTTTAATTCAACATTTTCAGAATCATCTTTACCTACTGGAACATCTGGAGCAACAATATTTG
>CAKONX010000085.1 GCA_934098345.1 uncultured Bacilli bacterium | reverse complement strand
AGACAATATAGTTGCCTTAAAAACCAATGTTTTTAATGGAAACATATTTTTGTTATTAAAAAAATATAGTATAATAATTTTTAAGGAAGTGATAACTTATGAAATTTAATGAAGTTTTAAACAGATATTTAAAAGAATTAGACTGCACTGCAAAAAAATTGTCAATAGAATCAGGATTATCTGAATCAGTTATAAGTAGATATAGAAATGGTGAAAGAACACCAAAAGCAAATAGTAAACAGTTAAAAAGCATTTCAAATGCTTTAGAAACAATGGTTAAAGAAAAAAATATAGTAGAATTAAAGGATATTAAAATATATGATGAACTTGAAAAAGTTATACTAAATAAAGATTCTTTTGACTATGATAGTTTTAGTAAAAATTTTAATGAACTTATAGTTTCTTTAAAAATAAATATTAATGAAATGGCTAAAAATATAGTATTTGATTCTTCTCATATTTCAAGAATTAGATATGGAAAAAATAAGCCAGCTGATCCAATTACTTTTTCAGATAAAGTAACTAAATTCATTGTAAACAAATATAATGATGATGATTCTTTTAAATGTTTATCTTTATTAACTAGAAAGAATATTGAACAAGAAAATTTATATGAAACTATATTTAATTATTTAACTAACAATACAGATAACCCAAGTATAAAAAAAGATTATATAAATGATTTTTTAACTAACTTAAATGATTTTGATTTAAACACTTATATTAAAGCAATTAAATTTGATGAACTTAAAGTACCTAATATTCCTTTTTATAAAGCTAAAACTAGATCATACTATGGTTTAGAAGAAATGAAACAAGGCGAACTAGATTTCTTTAAAGCAACGGTTTTATCTAAATCTAATGAAGACATTTTCATGTGTTCAGATATGCCAATGGAAGATATGGCAAAAGATATTGAATTTGGTAAAAAATGGATGTTCGGAATTGCAATGTCTTTAAAAAAGGGATTACATCTAAATATTATTCATAATATAGATAGACCCTTTAATGAAATGATGTTAGGTTTAGAAAGTTGGATTCCAATTTATATGACTGGTCAAGTATCCCCTTTTTACTTTAGTGATTTAAAAAATACCGTTTATGAACATTCAAATTATGTTTCAGGTAATTATGCTTTAACTGGTGAATGTATAAAAAGTTTTCATGAAGATGGAAAATATTATTTAACTAGTAATAGTAAAGAAGTAAGTTATTATAAGCATAAAGCTAGTCTTCTTTTAAAAAAAGCTAGTCCATTAATGGAAATCTTTAATGAAAAAGAAAAAAATTTATATCAAATATTTTTACATAATGATAAAAACATGAAAGTAAATAGAAGAAGAATACTTAATTTTCTTCCCCTATTTACAATAGATAATGAACTTCTTGATAAAATATTAAAAGAAAATAATATAAGTGAAGAAGATTCAAAAATAATTAAAGAGTATAAAAAAGAAGAAGAAAACAATATTAAAGAAATATTAAAAACAAATACAATTACTGATATTCTTTATGATTATAAAGAAGAATATAATCAAGATACTGAAATATATTTGTCTTTAGAAAATATTTTTTATAATAAAAAAATCAAATATTCTTTAGATGATTATATCAGTCATTTAAACTCTACTCTAAAATATAAAAACAACAATTATAAAGTTATAATTAATAATAATAGAACTTTTAAAAATATATCAGTTACAAGTCTTGAAAATAATTATGTTATTATTTCTAAGAATTCTAATCCAATTATTCATTTTGTAATAAGACATGAAAAGCTTACTTCTGCTATAAATAATTTTAATCCATTAATAAAAGATAATTAAAAAATGTGATAAAAAATATCACATTTTTAATTGAATTCATCTTCATATTCTTTAAAAAAATTATAATAAACTTTAACATTTTCAAGTTCAGTCCATTTTTTAGTAGTTACTGGTTCTTCATCCAAATCGTAAATTAAAGCATCTTTTAAGCTCAATAGAAATAGTGAATGAGTAAAAATAATAAATTTCACTTCTAAACATTCACTGTCATCAAAATCCATAGAAAATCTACATTCTTCTACATAACTATCAAAAAGATTGCCTAAATCATAAAAAGTTTTTTTACTAGCTTTTAGTGAAGCAGCTATAATATTTAAAAGTGTTATTTTACCTGAACCATTACCACCATAGATAATCGTGATAGGTTCAAACTTTTTTTCTTCTAATTCTTTATCCGGAAAAATATGTAAATGATAATATGAATTATGTGTTTTATTTATAAGACATGCTATATCATTTTTTTTCGTCATTTAGTAATTTAAAACGCTTTAAATATATCATGATGCTTAACTCCGCTAATTTAAAATATTAGGTTATCTAATAATTTTTTTTATACTAAGTGATATTATACCACATAAAGATATTATAGACATTAAAATATATTTCGCTAAATTATCACCTGTTTTAGGATTTTCTATTTCGTTTTTAGGGACATCTGTATTTTTCTCATTTGAGATTTTCTCTGCTAAAGTATATTCACTAAAATGGCTTGTTTCAAATACAGCATAGTCATCTTTAATAACTACTTCATGTTCTTCTAAAGTGCCATCTTCTTTTTCATAATAAACTACTAGCTTCTTACCCTTTAAGCTTTCTGGAATTGGAATAGATACTTCAAATAAATCATTTCCTAAAGTTTGAATTTTTGAATTTTTGGATTTAGAAAATAATGATATATCATAAGTTACATAATTTTCTGTATTAATCTTTTCTTTAATTCTATCGTTACTTACTAGTTTTGATGAAACAATTACATCTAATGGTATAGACGAATTTTTTACTTCAACAGTAATATTAGTTTCTAAATCTTTGCTCTTGTGTCCAGGTGTTATCATTTTATCTGAGTCTGCAACAATTACTATATTATAAGTTGC
>CAKONX010000084.1 GCA_934098345.1 uncultured Bacilli bacterium | reverse complement strand
TTAAGGAATGTTTCTTTTGAAGATATGAAGATAACTCATTTTGAACATAAAACAAGAGGCTTTGTTAAAATTCAAGATGGATGTAATAATTTTTGTTCATATTGTATTATTCCTTTTGTAAGAGGAAATATTAGAAGTAAAAATATTGATATTGCTTATGATGAAATAAAATGTTTAGTAGATAATGGATATCAAGAAATTGTTTTAACTGGAATTCATACAGGTTCTTATGGTGTAGGAGAAAATTTTGATTTAGTTGATTTAATTAGAAAAATAAGTACTCTTGATGGATTAAAAAGAATACGTATATCTTCAATTGAAATAACAGAACTTAATGATAAATTTATGGAAGAATTTAAGAATAATTTAAAAATATGTTCACATTTACATGTTCCAATTCAAAGTGGAAGTGATCATGTTTTAAAAAATATGAATAGAAAATATGATATTGCTTATTTTAAAGAAAGAACCAGTCTCATTAAATCTTTAAGAGATGATGTAAATTTAACTACCGATTTAATTGTTGGATTTCCTGAAGAAACAGATGAAGATTTTAATACTACAAAACAAAATTTAATTGATATTGGTTTTTCTAAAATTCATACTTTTCCTTATTCTATTAGAAGAGGAACAAAAGCCAGTATGATGAAACAAGTAAATGATACAGTTAAAAAGAATCGTACACACGAAATACTAGAGCTAAGTGATAGGTTAGAAAATGCTTATTATCAAAAATATATTGGTAAAACAGTTTCAGTTTTAGTAGAAGATAATTACTCAGGATTTACAAGCAATTATATAAAAGTTCATTTTGATGAATATCAAGAAAATAATACTTTTGTTGAATGTTTAATAACTGAAGTTGATGGAATTAATGTAAAGGGAATAGTAAAATAATTGATAAAAGTTCTAAATACGTTTATAATTTAAATGGTGAGATATATGAAGAAAAAAATAAATATTAAAAATAATAGAATTAATATTGGAAGTATTTCTTTTGATACAAAAACTTTAAAAAACTTTGCTTTTATTTCTGGATGTGCTTTCTTACTTATTTCAAGTGGTGCTATAATTAAGGACGTTAAAGATGATCTTAGAGAACAACATCAAAAAGAGTTAGTGGAAGAAGCAATTAAAAATTATGATTACGTTGGACCAACTTATAAAGTGGAATATACAGTTAATTTTGGAGATACACTTGAAGGAATAGTTTCTAGTTATCAAAGTGATCCAAATATTATGTACCCTTTAATTGACACTATAGTACGTGAAAACAATTTACAAAGTAGAAATAATTTACGTGAAGGAAAAACTATTACTTTATATGGAGTAGGAGAAGAACATTTAGCTGATTTTGGATATACTTTAGACTATACACAAGTAAGTCCAGACTGTGAACTTGAAGATTTAAGTGATTTTATTGAACATCAAATTGCCACTATAGTTTTAACTGACGAAAATGAACAAAAATTAGCTGATTTTGAGGCTAGATATAGCTATGCTAAGATGCTTTATGATAGTTATAAAAATGATGAAAATTCTATAGATGTAGAAAATTTGTTAGAAAAATATAGAAGACTTGGACAAGATATTGCTGATATAGTTGGTATAAATTATAATAAATCTTTTCAAGCTCATAAAATAGAAAATGAATTAAAAGGTCCAAGTTTATAATGAAAATAAAAGATTATTTAAAAAAAAGAGTAGGTGTTTTTGTAACAACTATAACAATTATAGTTGTTATATTATCTGTATCTCTTTATAATGTCTTAAGTAATGAAAGTGGAGATATAGTAATAAAAGATAATATTAATTATACAATTGAGACTGAAAAGAAAAGTACAAATAGTCTCCCAATGAGCAAAGAAGAAGGAGAAACTTTATCTAGTATTCATACAATAAAAGTATCAAATAAAGATGATAAAAGAAGCAACTTTGAAATCGTTTTAAAGGACCGTGAGTCTAGTTATTTAATAGATAAAATATATTATAAAGTTGATGATAAAGAAGTAAAAAAAATAGATAGAAAACATGTTTTATATTATGGTACTTTGGAAAAAGGGGAAAGTAAAACAATCGTAATACGTTTTTGGTTAGGTAGTGATCTTTTGAGTAAAGAAGATCAAGGTAGAAAAGCTAATATGTATATAGATGTTTATGGAAAATAAAAATGAGGGAAAATTATATTTCTCTCATTTTTTCTCTGTTTTTATATGGATTTTTAGGATCTATTTTATCTACAAATAAAATTCCATCTAAATGATCCATTTCATGTTGAAAGGCAATTGATATATCTTCTCTAACACGAATTATATATTCATCTCCAAATTCATTATAGGCTTTAACTTTCATTCTTGCATATCTTGGAACAATTCCTTCAACTTCACGATTAACAGATAAACAGCCTTCGCCTTCACCAACATAAATAAGTTCTTCTGAATGACTTATTACTTTTGGATTAATAACGATATATCTTCCAAATGTACCATCACCATTATCTTCACTTATTACGAATATTCTTTTCATAATACCAATTTGACACATTGAAAGTCCCATACCAGCTCTTAAATCATATTTTTTAGCTATTTCTTCATCTTGACTCATTTCTAGATAATCAAGTGAATCATAAATTGTTTTTATTAAATCTTTATCTAATGGAAAAGTAACTTCTTCAGATTTTTGATGAAGTCTTTTATCTTTTTCATCTAAGATAGTTATATTAGGTAATTCCATAGTTACTCCCTTTCTTCAATAAACGTATTCTATCAAATTTTTATAAAAAAATAAAGTCTTTAATAATATGTAAAATATGATTTGTAAACATCTGTAAATTTTACTATAAATTTACTTTCTTCTATTTACGTACTTTTATATATTCGATATAATTGATTAAAACATATGAGGGTGATTTAGTGTGAAAGAAAAA
>CAKONX010000083.1 GCA_934098345.1 uncultured Bacilli bacterium | reverse complement strand
ACATAACTTACATTTGAAACCATTATTACAAATGTTGCTTCATATCTATTTTTTATATCTAAATAATTTATTGGTTTATTAGTTTCTTTTTGAATACTTAATAAATCTTTAAAATTACTTACTAAAACTACACTTTTATCATCTATTAAAGGTAAATTTCTTACTTTAACTATTTTATCTCCATAACGTTTTAATATATTTTCTCTTTTATATTCTAAACTATTTTTAATTCTAATAATTTTTTTTAAAATTAAAATTATTATTAAAGTAAATAGAACTATTGCCGAAAATAACTCTAAACATATTGCATAACATGTATCAATGTCAACTACTCCATAAAGAATTTCATCTTTAGTTTCATTTGTCTCATTAATTTTATTATTAGTCAAATCAACACTTAAAATAACATCATCATTTTTCTTTATATTTTTATTTAAATAATCACTGTAGAGATTAATATTATTTTCTAAAATATAATCGATTTTTATTTGTTTATCTTTATAAGCATCATTTAGTAAAACATTTAAATATTCTCTGTAATGATTTTTAAAATTAATATCAGTTGTTGCTTTAATATTTAAAACAGTTCCTTCTAGGCTTTCTTTAGATTCGCTTTCATGAGTTAATTCTTCATTAAATATTTCTTTATCCCCATCTAATACTTTTAAATAACCTACCACTTTATAACTTGCATTAATTGAAGATGAACTTTCTAAAGTAAGTAAGTAATTATAAAGAACACTTAATGTATCTATATCACTTAAAGAATTACTATCTACATTATCTTTATTAATCTTTTTATAAGTTGAACTATATTCAACTGTTGAACTTATTTTTTTAATATATTTATTATCACTAAAGTCATAGAAAAAACATATGAAAAAAGCACTTATAAATATAAGCATTAACATAAGACAAACTAAAAACCTATACAAATAAACCCTTTTTTTCACTTTATCACCCAATTTATTCTTTTTAATTTAATTCTTTATATAAAAAACTTACCCCTACATCACATTGTTTTTCTTGTTCTTCTTTATTCTTAATAACTAAAGTTATTTCATTACTTTTATTTTTATATAGTTCATTATCTAAATTATCTACACTTATTTCTAAACCTTTTTTATCTCCAATAACTTTTAAAGAATCATATAAAGCATCAATACTACCATCATTAGAAACTAATATTTTATAACTTTTACTTTCTAGAGGTGCAAGTTTATCATTTATATTAACAACATCTGCGTAAACATCATTATATTTAAAGTTTATATCAAATTTATGAGTTTCATTTGGAAGTGCTTTAGTATTAGTAATTGTTAATACAGCTATAAATAATAACTCAATTGAAAGAAAAAATACTAAAGATAATGTTTTATAATCCATTTTTAACTTCATGCTATCACCCTATACTATATAAAAATTATATAATATTTATTTGTTTTCTTCAATATACTTTACGACACTTTTAAATGTATTATCAAAATTATTAAAATCAACATCAAACCATTTTATATCCATTTGATTATTAAACCATGTATATTGTCTTTTAGCATAATGTCTACTTCTTTTCTTTATAAGATCAATTGCTTCTTCTAAACTTATTTTAGAATCAAAATAATCATATAGTTCTTTATAACCAATACCTGTCATTATAGCTTTACTTCTAATATTTTTGTCATACAAAGATTTGACTTCATCAATAAGTCCATCATCAACCATCTCATCTACTCTTTTATTTATACGTTCATATAATTTATCTCTAGAGGTTGTAAGGCCAATAAATATCGCATCATATAAAAGTTTATTTCCTTCACTAGATACACACTTTTGATTTAATCTTCTAATTAATCTTTTTCTATTATTTACATGAATATCAGTATTTTCATCTAACTCTTTTACCATTTTATATAAAGTTTCATTATCAAGATCATCATAAGTATTTTGTTTTTCTTCTTCAAAAGCGAATTTATAATCATATAAACCAGCTTTTATATAAAGTCCACTTCCACCAACTAAAATAATATTCTTATCTTTATTTTCTTCAATTACTTTTCTTAAATCTCTTTGATAATCAAAAACTGTGTATAGTTCATCTGGATTAACTATATCAAATAATAAATGTGGAATTCCTTCTTTTTCACTTTCAGTTACTTTAGCTGTTCCAATATCTAAATATTTATAAACTTGCATTGAATCAGCATTAACGACAATTCCATTATATTTTTTTGCAAGCATAACACTTAATTTAGTTTTTCCAACTCCAGTTGGTCCACATACAACGTAAATCATTTTTATCACCAACTTTATTATACAGAATTAACTATTTAAAATCTATTATAAATATGATGATATTGTTGCATTATCTTTATTAACTTTTATCTTTTTATTACTAAATTCACTCATATATAATATTTTACTATTTATTATATTTACTTTTACTTTATTATCCTTTTTTACATTAATTAAATTTTTAGTATCAATATTTACATTATTTAAAGTAATATTTATACTTTTACTTTTAACTTTAAAAAGAGTTTCATTAGAACTAATAGAATTATTATTTCCATCAATTATAATATTTTTATCTATATTTAAAGTATTAGTTTCTATATCATTTAAAATTGTTATTACATCACCATTTTTATAAACTTTTAAAGCTGATTCAATATTCGAAAAATAATTAACATTTATTCCTTTACCAACAGATACTTTTGGATAATTTAATTCCCATAAACCATCTTTATAATCAATCGTATAAAATTTAAAACTATCAAATATACTTAAAGATTTATAATCCTCACCATCTAAATTAATAATATTATTTTCTATACTTAAATCGTATTTCTTTCCTTCATCATTAAAAACATACCAAGTATCCTTTTTACTATTTATTAATTTTTCTAAATCATTTTTATTTATATTACTTACAAGATTAGATTTAGTAGAATTAAATATTATTTTTTTATTTTCAATTTTTATGTTAGTTAAGTTAGTTAATTTTTTATTAACAGTTTTATTAATATCA
>CAKONX010000082.1 GCA_934098345.1 uncultured Bacilli bacterium | reverse complement strand
ATTTTCCCTCCCACTTACTAAAAAATATTTAGCACTTAAAATATTAACACACAAAATACAAAAAAACAACTATAAAAAGTTGTTTTCATTTAATTTTATGTAATTCTTTATTATTTAGAAACATTTACTTGGAAAAGTTCTACTTCTACAGGAGTTTCTTGACCAAACAAATCTATTAAAACTGTTAAACGAGAGTTTTCTGTATCAATTGAATCAATTGTTCCTTCCATACCAGTAAATGGTCCATCAACAATTGAAACTTTAGTTCCAACTTCTAATTCTGCATCAACATCTACTCTACTCATACCCATGTTAATTAGTATACGATCGATTTCTTGAGGTAAAAGTGGAGTTGGTTTTGCTCCTTTACCACTTGATCCGATAAATCCAGTTACTCCTGGAGTATTACGAACAATGTACCATGCTTCATCAGTCATTATCATTTCTACTAAAATGTATCCTGGGAACATTTTATGTTTTTTCTCTTTTTTAGATCCATCTTTCATAGTTTCAACAACAGTTTCTTCAGGAACTATAACTCTAAAGATATAATCTGAAAATCCCATTGATTCAGCACGCATCTCAAGTTTTTCTTTTACTTTTGCTTCGTGACCACTATAAGTGTTAACTACATACCATAATTTTTCCATTACTTAATCAAATCCTTTACTAAAGCAAATAATGCATCTAATCCGAAGAAGAATAATGCAAAAAATGCAACGAATATTAAACATGCAAATGAGTATTTTACAAGTTCAGTTTTACTTGGCCATCTAACCATTTTCATTTCAGCTTTTATGTTGCTGAAATAAGTATCTTTCTTACCAATGTTTGAACGTTCAATTTTTAATTTTTTAATTTCTTCTTTAATTTTTTTCTTTTCATTTTTATCTTTAGCTGATTTTAACTCTTGAATACAAGAATCAATTTTATTTTCAATTTTCTTTTTTTCGTTTAAAATTGCTTCTTTTTCAACTTTTTTTGCGTGTTTTAATTCAGCTTTAGATATTCTTTTTTTTGCCATAACCACACCTCTATTTTTATTGTATAAAAAAAACACTTTCGTGTACAGATATAATATAGCACACAAATTAGTGTTTTTCAATATAATTATAATAGTTTTTTTATTTTTTCTCGTATTCTATGTGATGTATTATATATCTTTTTTGTATTTTCATTTAGAAGAGATGCAATATCTTCTGGTTGAAAATTATTTATCATTAAATCAAATACTTCTTTTTCAAAAGGACTAAGTGATTCATCAATTTTTTCCATTAACATATTGTAGTTTTCTTTACTAATAATTTTATGTTCAGGATTACTATTTTCCTCAATTATAATATCAGCAAGAGTTGTCTCTTCATCATCACCATAAGCATAGTCAAGTGAATAAGTGCTTCTCATGACTTGCTCTTTTATTGTACTTGAATTTCTAATAATATTTAATATTTTTCTATTAACACATATTGTAATAAAAGTTTGTAAAGATGCTGTTTTTTCTTGATTATAAGAATTTATTGCTGCAAGCAAAGCAATAGTAGCATCTTGTTTAACTTCTATTGGATCAAGATTATGATATTTTAATACTGCTTTATATTTATTTAAAAGTATATCTATTATGTATTTATACTTTTCATATAATAAGTCAGTAGCTTCTTCATTTTCACAAACTAAATTAACTACTTCATTATCAGGATATTCATTCATTGTTATTCTCCTATTCCGTATATAAGTATAGCTGCTGCAACAGATGCATTTAAACTATTAACTTCTCCTTTCATAGGAATACTAATAATTACATCCGAATTATTTCTTACTAGTTTTGAAAGTCCATTACCCTCACTTCCAATTACTAATAATTTTTTATCATTGTAATCTACTTTTCTGAAGTCTTCACCATCTGCTTCAGCACTATAAACAAAGTAGCCATCCCTTTTTAATTCATTAATTGCTGAAACTAAATTAGTTACCATAATAATATTAACTCTACTAAGTGCTCCTGTTGAAGTTTTTACAACTGTATCATTTACAGTTACTCCACGGTCTTTAGGAATAATTATGTTTTTTACGCCACACGCTTCACAAGTTCTAATTATAGCCCCAAAATTATGAGGATCTTCTAAGTGATCTAACATAACAACCAAATTATCACCATTTATAGAATCTAATGTAGCATATTTATAATCATCTACATCCATAATAATTCCTTGATTATGTTTTAACATAGCATCCATAGCTTTTTGGTCCATGTTAACATATCTAATTTTATTCTTTTGGATTTTTTCCATTATCTCTTTATCTTTAAATCCATTTGCAATATATACTTTTCTTATAGTTTTTAAATCTAATTCATTAAAAACGTTTTTTCCACATACTCTCATAAATCACCAGTTATATAATCTAATAATTCATTACATCTTTCTATATTATTTTCATATAAATATCCAATTAAACATTCAAATCCAGTAGCTTTTTTATAAGTAATTATATCTGTTGTTTTACTTCTATGACTTGATGCATTTCTACCGCGATTTACTATTTCAATTTCTTCTTTACTTAAAATATTTCTGTTTATTAGTTCTTCTAATATTCTTCTCTGAGATGGAGCACTTACATAATTGATACTTTCTTTTGAAAGGTCTTTTACTTTAGCAATTCCTGAGTTAATCAAATATTTTCTAATATGTAATTCATAAACGGCATCACCCAAGTATGCGCTTACTAAATTATTCATTTTCTCACCGACTAAATAATAACATATTTACATTTTATAAGCAAGAAAGAAAAAAACTGAATATTTCTATTCAGCTTCTTTAATTTTTTCTTCTAATTCTTCTTTTGACATTTTAGTATATCCTTTTATACCAAGTTCTTTAGCTTTTGCTTTTAACTCTTTAATATCATCAGTTGAATCTTTGTCAGTTATCTTACCAGTTTTTACTAGTTCTTCAATTTCTTCTTTAGTAATTGTTTCTCTTTCTATCAAAGCATCACTTATAGACATTACTAAGTCTTTGTTGTTTTTTAATATTTCAGTTGTCTTTTTATAACATTCGTTGATGATTTTTCTAACTTCTTGGTCAATTTCAAGAGCAACTGCATCAGAGAAGTTTTTAGATTTGTTGTAATCTCTTCCTAAGAAAACGCCTTCACTTCTTTCTTCAAGTTGAACTGGACCTAAGTCACTCATACCATATTCAGTGACCATTGCACGAGCAATTTTAGTTGCTTTTTTGAAGTCATCACTAGCTCCAGT
>CAKONX010000081.1 GCA_934098345.1 uncultured Bacilli bacterium | reverse complement strand
GCATTATTAGTATATGCATCTTTGCACAACATAATCACTTATGTGCTAATAATATACCATAAAACCATCATTTTGTCTATATTTGCTAGATGCTTTGCTAAATTTGCTATAGCATTTTTTACATTAATTATAAAAAAGTATTAACAATATCTAAAATAAAAGCAGCAAGAAACATTTAAATTATAACAAAAAAACTTGCCAAAGCAAGTTCTTTTATATAACCATTAAAATTATTAAAATAATGATAATTACAACTAATAATCCTAATAGGAATTTCCAAATATGTTTAAACCAATCTTTTAATGAAATATCAAATAATGATAAACCAAATACTAAGATTGCACTAGTTGGAGCAATAAAGCTTACTAATCCATAAGCAGCTTGTAATGCAAATGCAGCAGCATTTAAATTACTGAAGCTTGTAAATGCACCACCGATTAAAGAAACAACATATTGGAAATCAACAGCGAATATAGTTGTTAAAATTCCTGAAATAAATATTGTTGCAATATTTGTACCCATTCCTAAAATCATACTTACGATTCCTGGAATTCTTGGATAGATAACAGAAATTTCAAGAACTGTATAAACAACTACTAATAATGCAAGTGATTTTCCTATTGCTTTGAAACCAGCAACGAATTCTTCACAAACTTTACTAAATGGAATTCTATAAAGAATCTTAATTATAAGTGTTGCAATTAAAATTAATCCTCCACCTATAAATAAATCCCAACTACCAAATTCGGCTAAAGTTCCACCTAAAACATGAGAATAAACATTTGAATCAAATAATGTTGCATTTTTAATCCAGTTAAATGCATCAGTAAATACTGTTACACCAAATGCAGTTTCCCAACCAATATATGCAAGTATTAAACTAATTGCTAATACTATAAGTGCAATAATCATTGGTAAAGTCTTAACATTTTTAAGTTCTTTGTCTTTAATTTCTTCTCCTTTAAATGGATCTTCAATTATACTAGCATTTTTTGAACCTTCAACTTTTTTCATTCTAGTTATTGTAAAGAACATTAATAATATATATGCAATAGCAAATAATATTATTGTTGATAATAATTCATTACCATAACTAACTCCTATACCTGTAGAAGTATTAGCAAGTTGTCCAGTAATTTTTACTGAATAAGTTGATCCTAAAATACCAACTAAAATAGCTCCAAATGTCGCAGATACACCACTTATTTTATCAACTTTTAATTTGCTTAAAATTGTAACAACAAATGGAATAAGAGCAAATAAAGCAAATTGTTCAGTACTAATACCTGAAAGACTAGCTAAAACAAATGCTACTATAGCTACAAATAATTTTTCCTTTCCTTCGAATTTCTTAGCAATATTATTAGTTAGTTTTTGATATGCACCAGTTGTTCCTAATAATTTGTAGAAACCAGCAACTACAAATGCAAATACAAATATAGTTGTGAAGTAGTAAATAACTAATTGACCATAAGTTGTTATATCAAAAAGTCCTACTTTTGGATCACTTGCAGTAGATGCAAAGAAGCCAAATTTTTCTGCATAACTTAATCCTAAACTTCCATTACTATAATATGCTTCTGGGAATATCCAAGAGAATATTGCAGCAATCAGAAGAGTGATTAATGCTCCAACTAATAAACTATGCTTTTCACATAATTTTTTCATTATCTAACCTCCCATACCAATTATACCACAATATCAAATATGTAAATATCTTTTTTAATAATTATTCATAAAAATATAAATAATCCATATTATTAATTAGAGGTGAAAGAATGAACGGAACTTATTATCCAAATCCAACATTTCCAAATAATATGACTAGCTATGATAACTCGATGGATCAAGTCACTGCTTCAAGTGATACTCAAGATGAACAAAGTTATATTGAAAACATTTTAAGAATGAATAAAGGAAAACAATGTAAGGTATTTGCATCATTTCCAGATAGTACAGAATGGCGTGATAAAATCTATGATGGAGTCATTGAACAAGCAGGGAAAGATCATCTAGTAATGTCTAGTCCAGAAACAGGAGATTGGTATTTAATTCCACTTATTTATTTTAACTGGGTAGAATTTGAAGAACCAATTAATTATATTAAAAATTTCTAATAATATTTATTAAATTATTTCTTTCTATACCAATTTTAGTAGGTATAAAATGTCCAGGATATAATTTAATATCATCATCATATAAAAGTATTGATTCAATACTTTTTTTCATGTCAGAAATATTTCCACCTAAATCAGTTCTACCAATTGAACCATAAAATATAAAATCTCCAACAAACATAATTTTTTCTTTTTCAAAATATATAGTTATTGAATCATCAGTATGCCCAGGAGTACGAATCATTTTAAAATCAAAATTATCAATTTTATTATTTTCTTTTAAATTACTATAATCATAAACGTCTGCTTTATAATATTTTTTTATTTCTTCCATTGCTCCAACATGATCAAAATGATGGTGAGTAATAATAATACCAACTACTTCACCATTCACTTCATTAATAATTTTGTCTTTCTCATCTCCAGGATCAATTATAATAACTTTTCCATTATTATTTAATATATAACAATTAGTATCTAATGGACCAACAACTACCGAATTTATTTCCATATCTTATTTCCTTTCTAACTATTTCATGATATACTTATTCTGGTGATAACATGATAAAAATAATATTAACTATTATAATAATCTTATCTTTATTAACACTTCTTTTTATTACATTATACACTAAAATATTAGTTTCTAAAACAAGAGTTGATAAAGCAGAAAAAGAAATAGAAAATGAATTAAATAAACGATTTAAACTTATTAAAGAAATGGAACCTATTATTGAAAAATCAACTAAAAAAGATATAAAAGATTTTAAAGAACTAAAAGATTTAAAAAAAACAAACGTATCTACATTTGATTTAGATAATAAAATAGAAAGTACATTTCAAACCATTAATATAATTAGAAATGATTATCCTAAATTAGATAAGAAAAAAGATTTTAAAGAATTAGTTACAAAATTAGAAGAATCAAATACTTATATAAATGCAGCTAAATCTTATTTTAATAGTTATAATAAAGAACTACTAACTTATTCAAAAAAATTTCCAACTAATATAATGTGTTTATTTATGAAAATAAATAAAAAACCTTATTACGAAGGAAAAGATGTTTTCAGTGATATAGATATTTAATCTATATTTTTTTTTATAAAAAAAAAGAAACCTAAGTTCCTTATTTATTAAGTTTATAAGTTAGTTTAGTTGAATCACTTAAGTCATCATCTATACTTATTCGTAAGATTTTTCCTT
>CAKONX010000080.1 GCA_934098345.1 uncultured Bacilli bacterium | reverse complement strand
TGTAGCATAGATTATGATAAAGATTCTGATACAACACAACGATTTTATGCAACTGTTCAAAATAAATTTCATTATGCAATTACAGGTAATACAGCTGCAGAAATAATATATCAAAAAGCAGATCATACTAAAGAAAATATGGGCTTAACAACGTGGAAAAATTCACCAGATGGAAGAATATTAAAATCAGATGTAATGATTGCTAAAAACTATCTAGATGAAAAACAAATAAAAAGATTAGAGAGAACGGTTTCAGGATATTTTGATTATATAGAAGACCTAGTAGAAAGAGAAAACACATTTACTATGGAAGAATTTGCAAAAAGTATAAATGAATTTTTGGAATTTAGAAAATATGATATTTTAAAAGATAATGGAAAAATATCAAAGAAACAAGCAGAAGAAAAAGCAGAAAAAGAGTATAATGAATTTAACAAAAATCAAAAGATAGTTTCGGATTTTGATAAGTTACTTATTGAAACAAATAGAATAAATAAAAAAAACTAAAATATTGAAACTCTGAATGGTTAGATTTGAGGACTTTAAGAGAAAAAGGAGAAGAGAAAATGAAAAAAGGTTTTACATTAGTTGAAGTATTAGCTGTAATAAGTATTTTAGGAGTTGTTATGGTACTTGCACTTCCATCACTTTTAAATTTATTCCAACAGTCTAAAAAAATATTAACTGACTATGAAAAAAAATCAATTCAAGATTCAGGAATTATGTATATAACTGATCTTGATAATGGGGTAAAATCATATACAGAAAATGGACTTGATTTAAAAGGATATGCATTTAAAGAATATTCTGTTTCTCAAGGTGGAATAGATGTTCCTTTAACAAAACTAATTGATGATGGATATTATGATGATGCTTGTACAACTGCTTTATGTAAAAAATATGATGCATGGAAAAAAGATAATAAAAAAGAAGCTTTAGATTGCAGTGTTCATGTCGCTATTGAAGTATCAAAAGAGAATGGTTACTACGTAACTGATAGTTATCAAGCAAGTTTAAGCGGAAAAGACTGCAAATAATATTTTAAAATAAAAAAAATTAATATATAATAGTAAAAAAGAAGTGGATATTTATGATTAATTATAAAAAAATGTGGATGCTTAATTTTATATATTTAATTATTCTTGAATTAACATTCAAGTCTTTTATGATGACTGTAAATATTCAAAATATCTTTTATACAATTATGTTCTCACTTCCAATATCACTTATTTTAACATTCTTAATGAGCTTATTTAAAAATAGAAAAGTAAATAAAATAATAAGTATAGTTATTTGGTCAATACTTTTATTTGTATTTGTTGCTGAAACAGTATACTTCTCATTTTATAAAACAATATGTGGAATAAGTGCACTTTCTTATGGTGGCCAAGTAATGGAGTTCTTTTCATCAATACTTGTTCATGTAAAGAAAAATATTATTTGTATATTAATATATTTTATAAGCTTCTTTTGCTTAATATTCTTAGAGAAGAAATATTTTGTTAGACATAATAAATTCGATATTAAGTATACGTTCATTGTGTTTTTATCTTTTATATCTCTTTTAGTAACATCATTTAGTTTAAAAATGAAAAATCTTGATGTTGAATCTTTATTATTTGATACTAATGATTTACTTGAAAGTACAAATACATTTGGTATTACTGCCTCTGTTATAAGTGATGCTATAAAAGTAAATATGAACTTTACCGAAAATATTAATGTTGTTAAAAGAGAATATACACCTGAAAGTGGAGTAGAATATAATACTCAAAATATAGATTTTGATTCATTAATAGAAAATGAAAATAACGAGACTATCAAAAATATGCATAAATATTTTGAAAATGTTGAACCTACTAATAAAAATGATTATACAGGTATATTTGCTGGAAAAAATTTAATATTTATTGTAGCAGAAGGATTTTATCCAATAGCCGTTGATGAAAATTTAACGCCAACTTTATATGAACTAGTTAATAATGGATTTAAATTTAATAATTACTATCAACCAATATATAATTGTTCAACCTCTGATGGAGAATTTATCAATCAATTATCTATTTTACCTGGAGTATCTACTTGTTCAATGAAATCAACTGAAAACGTTTATCTTCCATATAATATGGGTCTTATTATGGGTAATTATGGATATAATAGATATTCTTTTCATGGCTGGACTTATAGTTATTATAATCGTGATAAAACAGTTCCTAATTTAGGATACACTTATTATGGATATGATAGATATAATAAAGGTTATAAATATGCATTAAAAGGAATAAATGATTCATGGCCAACAAGTGATGTTGATGTAATCAATTCAAGTTATGGAATTTATTCAAAAAATCAAAGATTTGTTGCTTATTATATGAGTATATCTGGACACTTAGAATATAATTTCTCAGGTGGAAATGCGATGTCGCTTAAAAATAAAGATGCTGTAAAAAATATAAATGCTAATAATAATATAAAAGCTTATATAGCATCTCAAATAGAATTTGATAAATCATTAAAAGTTTTAATGGATAATTTAAAAAGAGATAATTTATTAGATGATACAGTTATTGTTATATCAGCAGATCATTATCCATATGGACTTTCTAATGATGATATAAAAAGCTATGTTGATTGGATGAAAAATGATAACTTCGACTTATATAAAAATAATTTAATTATTTATAATCCAGAGTATAAAAATATTGAAGTAAATAAATATACTTCAAGTTTAGATTTACTTCCTACTTTATTAAATATGTTTGGAGTAAGTTATGATTCAAGATTATTAATTGGTAAAGATATTATGAGTGATAGTTCTGATCTTGTTATATTTAATAATAAATCATGGATAACTAATAAAGGAAGATATGATTATCCAAAGAAAAAATTTGAAGCATTTACTGATGATGTAAGTGATACTTATGTTGATGAAATAAATGAAATCGTAAAAACTAAATTCCAAATGAGTAAACTTATAATATCAGAAAATTATTATAAAAGTGTTTTAGGAGGTTAACACATAATGGGAATATTTGATAAATTAAAAGAAAAATTCACTAAAAAAGAAGAAAAAAAAGTAGAAGAAGTTACAAATATTTATGAAGAAGGACTAGAAAAAACAAGAAATGAATTTGTT
The DNA here is from genome assembly GCA_934098345.1 of uncultured Bacilli bacterium. Lineage (GTDB taxonomy): Bacteria > Bacillota_I > Bacilli_A > RF39 > UBA660 > CAG-582. Next base: position 199 of record CAKONX010000080.1, on the reverse strand, counting down.
TCGTCTTTAACTCTTTTAGGTAAAAAATTTACTAAAGTAAATGAAGAATATTTTGAAGCTTTAGAAAGTATATTAATTAAAGCTGATATTGGCATTCATACAGTTGATAAATTTATGGATATGTTAAGAAAAAGAGTAAAAAGTGAAAATATTATTGATACTAAATACTTAAATGAAGTAATTGTTGATGAACTATTTA
>CAKONX010000079.1 GCA_934098345.1 uncultured Bacilli bacterium | reverse complement strand
TATATGAGCTTGAGCTTCAGGAATATTCTTTTTAATTTTTCTTTTTCTTCTATTATAAGCCATTATTATACCTCCTAATTATTATTTACCAACTTTTTTCTTGTTAGCAACAACTTTACCTTTTCCTTTACGAGTTTTTGCATTACTTCTAGTGCTTTGTCCATGAACTGGTAACCCTTTAATATGTCTTACACCTTGGTAAGATTTGATTTCCATTTTATTTTTTATGTTCATTTGTACTTCTCTACGAAGTTCACCTTCAACTACAAATTTATCAACTTCAGTTCTTAATAAAGCTTCTTGTTCAGTAGTTAAATCTCTAACTTTCATTTCTGGATCAATTTTTGCTTCAGAACAAATTTTCTTAGCAGTGCTTTGTCCAACACCATATATTGCAGTTAATCCAATATATAATGCTTTATCTTTTGGTAATTCTATATTTTTAATACGTGCCATTTATATTTCCTCCTAGCCTTGTGTTTGTTTGTGTTTTGGATTTTCACAAATAACCATAACTTTACCTTTTCTTTTAATTATTCTGCATTTTGCACAGATTTTTTTAACTGATGCTCTTACTTTCATAAATAACCTCCTATATTTTATTTACTTTCTGTATTTTATTATCCCATGTGTTAAATCAGTTGGTGACATTTCTACTGTAACTCTATCACCTGCTAAAATACGAATCATGTTCATACGTATTTTACCAGAAACACGGGCAGTTACAATAAGCTTATTATCTAACTCAATTTTATATATTTCATGAGTTACGTCGATTACTTTACCTTCGACTTCTATTTTTTGCTCTTTAGCCATTTTTCACTCTCCTGTAAGAATTTCGTATCCATCTTTTCGAATAGCAACTGTATGTTCAAAATGTGCACTTGGACGACCATCTTCTGTAACAATTGTCCAATCATCATCTAACATAACAACATATCTTTTTCCAGCAGTTAACATAGGTTCTACTGCAATAACCATTCCTTCTTTAAGTTTTACACCGGTATTATATACACCATAGTTTGGAACATCTGGATCTTCATGTAATTCATGACCTACTCCATGTCCAACTAATTCATGTACAACTCCAAGTCCATGTTTTTTTGCATATTGACCAATTCTAGAAGAAGCATTTCCAAGTGGAACTCCTGCTTTTAGTTCTTTTAATCCCACAAATAATGATTTTTCTGTATGATAAAGTAAATATTCTTTTTCTTTATTTATTTTACCTACAGGATAAGTCCAAGCTGAATCTGAATGATATCCTTTATAAAGAGTACATATATCTAAAGTAACTATGTCTCCTTCTTTTAATTTTCTATCACTACCGATTCCATGAACAACTTCATCATTTATAGATATACAAATATTGCCAGGGTATCCTTCAAAACCAAGGCAACTAGGCACTCCACCTTTACTTCTAATAAATTCTCCAGCTAAATCATCAATATGTTTAGTTGTTACTCCAGGTTTTAAAAATTCTTTTAAATATTGGTGTGTTTGATATGTAATATGACCTGATTCTTTAATTAATTTAATTTCATCATCAGTATATATATTAATCATTAATTACACCCTCTATTTCTTTAAAAGTTTCCTCTGGAGTCAAACTTGCTATCACGTTAATTATACCTAACTTTTCGTAATAGTCAAGTAATGGTTTAGTATTATTCAAATATGTATGAAATCTTTCTTTAAAAGTAACTTCATTATCATCACTTCTTGATAGTAATGGAACTTTACACTTATCACATAAACTCTCATTTATTGGTGCAAGTTTTTCATCATATTTATTATAAATTGAACCACACTTTGGACAACTTAACCTTCCTACTGCTCTTTTCATTGCAGTAATCTCATCTACATTTAAATATAGAACACAGTCAAGTTTAATATTAAGTTCTATTGCTAATTCATTTAGACTTTCAGCTTGATTAATGGTTCTAGGATATCCATCAAATATAAAATTTGAAGATACCCCACAACTTTTAATCTTACTTTTTAATAAATCTAAAACTATGTCATCACTGATGAGTTCACCAGCATCCATAAGCTTTTTAACTTTTTCACCTAGAAGACTTGCTTTCTTTACTTCTTCTCTAAGTAAATCTCCAGTAGAAATATGAACGTATCCATATTTTTTTACTAGCATTTCGCTTTGAGTTCCTTTCCCTGATGCGGGAGGAGCAATAAAGATTATATTCTTCATCTTCTATGTCTTCTCTTCCTACTTCCTTGATAACTTCTACTTACAATGCTACTTTCAAGTTGCTTATAAGTTTCAAGAGCTACACCAACCACAATTAGTAATCCTGTACCTCCAAGTGTTACTGCACTTGATAGTGAAGATATTTTACTAAATAATATTGGTATGGAAGCTATTACTATTAAGAATAAACTTCCAACTACTGTTAATCTTGAAATAGTTCCTTTTAAAAACATTTCAGTTTTTTCTCCAGGAGTTATTCCTGGAATATAACTTCTATTTTTATCTAAATTTTCACTCATTTCTTTTGGATTAAGTTCCATTAAAGTATAAACATAACCAAAAGCAAATATTAATACTACATAAAGAATATATCCAGTTAATGTAGTATAGCTTAAATAGTTTTCTACTATATTTTTAAATGTATCATTTTTTACAAATTGAGCAATAAGTGTTGGTATACTTGTTAATGCACTTGCAAATATTACTGGCATTACACTTGCTGAATTTAATTTCAAAGGAATATAAGATTGTTCTTTATTATAAGAGCTATCTGTTCTTTGACTATGTTGTATTGGAATTCTTCTTTCAGAAATTTGCATGTATACAACACCAACTAGAATAACTAAGTAAGCAATTATAAATAATGCAAATAAGCTAATTCCTACAACGCGAGTAAATGTATCTGCTAATATTAAGTCTTTAAATGCAGTAATGAATGTTGATGGTAAAGTATTAACAATACCAGCCATTATAAATAATGATATACCATTACCTAATCCTTTATTCGTAATTATATCTGCCAACCATAATAGTAAAGATGTTCCAGCTGTTAATATTATTGTTGTTTTTAATATTTCAACTGTAGATCCTCCCATAAATGCTACTGCATATATATAGCCTTGAATAAATGCGAATAGAACACCTAAGTATCTATTAATTTTGTTTATTTTTTGTCTACCTGTAGCGCCTTGTTCTTTCAATTCTTTAAAATAAGGAATTATATCCATTTGTAATAATTGTGTAAGAATTGTTGCCGAAATATATGGCATAACTCCTAACGCAAATATTGAGAAAGTTTTTAAACTACCACCACTCATTAAATTTAGTAAATCTAAGAAGTCTAAATTTTGAGTTATACTCTTGGCATGAGGTACCATTATATTAGTACCTAAACCAAATATAGCTAAGATAGCTAAGGTGATATAAATTCTTTTTCTCAAATCTTTATTTTTAGAATTAAATAATCCCTTAAGACTTTTGAACATCTTTAAATCACCTCTGCTGTTCCGCCTAATTCTTCAATCTTTGTAACAGCTCTTGATGAG
>CAKONX010000078.1 GCA_934098345.1 uncultured Bacilli bacterium | reverse complement strand
GTATTATAATACACTTTTTCGATTAGTGCAAGAAATTTTCTACGAAAAATGGCATTTTTTAGCAAAAAATAAAAGATGATGAAATATTATTCATCATCATGTTTATCTAGGTCATATTGTTTAGTATTCATAAGATCATTTAATGCTTCATCAATGTCAATTGTTGCATCTTTATCTTTAGAAAACTCTTCACCAATTATATCTTCTTCAATAGCTTCTTCATTTATTTCAGTATCTTGTTCTTCTGTTTCTTCAGTTGTTTCATCTTGAGTTGCATCAGTTTCTTCATTTTTTTCTACAGCATCATTCTTTTCTTCTTTTACTTCTTCAGCTTTCTTAGGCATTTTAGGTTTTTTCTTTTTAAATATCAAAATACCTGAAACAACAATTATAGCAACACCAACAACTGAAAGGATTATTATTAGAACAATTTTATTATTAGATTTCTTTTCCTCTTTATCAGTAGTTACCTCATCATGAACTCTTTTACCATTATCATCAAATGTATAAGTTCCATCAGTAATTTTTTTAGCTTCATCTGGATATTGTAGTTCAAAATCAGTGAAACTTAATATCTTTTCTTCACCATTTGCATTAGTGAATGTAACTTTATTATTAAGATAAGCTGTAACATCAATATCATCATCACTTAATCTAGTAATAGTTAATTTATATGTTTTAGTATCGTCTCCTAAAGCATTAGTTACAACTATATTTACAATATTTTCTCCAACTTTTAAATCTACATCATCAAATTTTACCGAAGCTGAAGCATCTAAAGATGCATATTCAATTAAATCTTTTGTAGTAGTAATTTTATTTGGAACCGTAATTTTATATTCATAATTATTTGGTACAAATGCAGGCTCAAGAGTATAAATACCTACAGCAAGTTTTGATAGATTAGCACTGTTGTATGTACTTTCTCCTCTTATAGTTTTAAATGTATAAACATTACTAGTTGTTCCACTTTCACTTTTAACCGTGATTTTAATATCATTATCGCCTTGATTTAAAGTAATAGTCGAAGTCTTTCCAGTAGTTGCACTTCTACTTTTTCCGCCTTCATAACTAGTTTCACAATTACCATCATTACATTCGGCTGTAAATTTTATAGAATTAATTGTATCTGCAATATTATATATTGTATATTCAAACACATCTTTATTGAATGTTTGATTCATTGATCCTTGAGATATAACAACATTTTTTAAAGTAGCATCATTGCTTTTAGGCTTTTTGCCTTTAACAATAAATACTTTAGTAATAGATTCATCTGTTTTACTAGTACCATCGTTAATAGAATATGTAAGTGTTACATTAACTGAATCATATTTAACTTCAGAAGAATTAGTAAGACTAATATATCCTAAACTTGTAGTTGTATTTTTAGGAAATAATTTGTCTTCACTTCCTGGATAAGTGATAAGTGTTTTTTTACCACTTATATTAGAAGAAAGTCCTGCTCCTTCTATTTTAATTGAGCAATCAATAGCATCAACATTAGTTTGGCATCCTAAATTAATGCTTTGAATTGCATCACTTTCACTTGAACTCACAATTTCTATTGGTATTGTTGTAAGTGCATCTTTAGAGTCATCTGATTTACCTAAATTAACACTTGCTGCATTTATAGTAAGTGGAAGCATGCTTCCTAAAATAATTCCCCCACATAGTATTTTCTTAATATACTTATTCATCTTTTTATTCCCTTCTATTATCAAAAAAATTATAGCAAATTACTTTAAATTTATCAATATTAAATAAGTTTAAGTAATATTTCATTCATAACATAAATCATATTTGGATTTATATAAAGATAACCATTTTTATATATGAGTTCACCTTTATCAATTAGTTCTTGAACTGGATAAACATCTTGAATATTTGTATTATACTTGTAAAAAAAGTCTAATACATTAATACCTTGTAACTTTCTAAATCCAAGCATAAGTTCATTATCCATTTGTTCTTTATGAGTCATAAGATTTTCTTCTAATCTATAATTACCATTAATATATTCATGAATATTTCTAGTATTCGTGTATCTAAAGCCATCTTTATATCCACTTGCACCTAATCCAAATCCATAATATTCACCATTGTTCCAATAATTTAAATTATGTTTTGATTCATATCCTGGAAGTGCAAAATTGCTCACTTCATAATGGTTAAATCCGCTTTTTTTAAGTTTATTACATATTAGATTATACATTTTATAATCTAATTCTTCATCAATATTTTTAGTATTATCATTATTCATTTTAGTATGTTCTTCAATTATTAAAGAATATGTAGATATATGTGTTGGTTCAAGTTTTAAAATACGTGTTAAATCTTTTTTTAATGTAGATAATTTCTCATTTGGAAGCGCATACATTAAATCTAAATTAATATTATTAAGTCCCCTAGTTTTCATCTTTTTAATCTTATTTTCAATATCATCATATTCAACGTTTCTTTCAAGTATTCTTAAATTATCTAAATCAAACGATTCTATTCCAATGCTTATTCTATTTACCCCATATTCAATAATATCATCTAGAAATTCATCATCAATGTCATTTGGATTTGCTTCAATTGTATATTCACAGTCAGGATCCCGATTAAATATTTCTAGAATTCTTAAAAGTTTAACTCGTTCTTTTCGTGATAAGCAAGATGGACTTCCACCACCTACATATAAAGTTTTTATTCTTTCTCCATCATAACTGCTTTCAATTTCACTTTTTAATGCTTCTAAATAGTCACTTACAAAAGAATCTATCTTTAAAACTTTTGGAAAATCACAATAGGAACAAATATGATTACAAAAAGGAATATGTACATATACTGACTCCATATCATCACCTATAATAAAATTTTATAATAAAACGCATAAAAAAACAAGAATATTGTTTTCCTATTCTTGTTTATAAATAATTTTATATCTATTTTTCAGTTTTTAAAACACTTAAGAATGCTTCTGGTGGTATTTCTACATTTCCAACCATTTTCATTCTCTTTTTACCTTCTTTTTGTTTTTCTAGAAGTTTTCTTTTACGCGAAACATCTCCACCATAACATTTAGCTAAAACGTTCTTTTTCATTTGACTTATATTCTCACGAGCAATTACTTTAGAACCAATACTTGCTTGAATTGGAACTTGGAATAATTGTCTTGGAATAATAGCTTTTAAATTTTCTACTACTTTTTTACCTCTAGCATATGCAAAATCTTTATGAACAATTAAAGATAAGGCATCTACAATTTCACCATTTATTAAAATATCCATTTTAACTAAATCACTTGGTTTATAGCCAATTATTTCATAATCAAATGAAGCATAACCCTTAGTAGTTGATTTTAATCTATCATAAAAATCATACACAATTTCCGATAAAGGTATTTCATAATGGATATTTACTCTTGTATCATTTATATAATCCATTGAAACATATTTGCCTCTTTTATCTTGGCATAGTTCCATAATAGCGCCTATATATTCAGAAGGCACAAATATATTTGTAGCTATATAAGGTTCTCTTATTTCAGCAATTTTAACTCTTTCAGGCATTTTAGATGGAGAATCGATCATTACTATTTCACCATTAGTTAATTTAACTTCATAAATAACAGATGGAGATGTTGTAATTATATCTATTCCAAATTCTCTTTTAATTCTTTCTTCGATTATTTCCATATGAAGAAGGCCTAAGAATCCACAACGGAAACCAAACCCTA
>CAKONX010000077.1 GCA_934098345.1 uncultured Bacilli bacterium | reverse complement strand
GTCAATGTTTGCTCAGCAACTTGCCTTCTCTCTTACTACTGGAGAAGATTTTTTAGGATTCAAAGTAAATCCCTCTCATGTCTTATATATTACCACAGAGGGCGACATAAATCAATTACAAGACCGATTTAAATTAATGAATTTGAACCCTAATGTAGATAAATTACACATTATAGATATAGATGATATTCCAGATTTTTATATCAGAGATATAGAAAGAGATATTCATGAATTAACCTTTGATAAAGAACCATTATTCGTAATAATTGATATGTTTAAAGACATTAAATTTGATAGTAACTATAATCAAAACGATTATCAGGAAATAAATAATGTTGTATTTAAAAAGTTTAAAGAAATATGTAGAAAATATAACTGTACATTATTTGTTACACATCACTTAAATAAAAGTAATGGAATTATGGGTAGTGTCGGACTAACTGCTGATGCATCTGGAATTATGAAATTAAAAGAATCAAAAAGTAATTGTAATAAACTAACTTTAGATTATAAAGGTAGAGATTTTAGTAGATTAGAATTGAATTTAAAAAGAAATGAAAATCAAACATTTAGTGTTATAGATGAAAACACTGACGATGAAACTGATTATAATCTACTACTATTTATAAAATATGCAGTTGCTAAGAAAGATTTTGATTACACTATATCAGATATCTTATCTAAAACAAATATTTTATTAACACCAACACAACTTGGAGGTTTAATTCAAAGAAACCTAAGTTTGTTGGAGAAAGAAGGTCTTCATATAACAAGTAAAAGAACTGCTAATGAGAGATTATGGCATTGTTCTTATGAAGAACCTTCTGAAAATAATGAATGAACGAGGCACGTTCTGACCTGTAAGGTTGGAAGTGGCGATAGTGAATTCATTATCCATTAATTAAATGATATAGTATATCGTTTAATTAATCTTGTGATAGCGAATGCCTTTACCTATTTATTACGTATTGACTCTAGCTATTACAAGCATAAAGGATTCTAAGGAATATTCCTTAGCTCACGGTTGGGCATATATTATGCCCTAGTGAGATAGAGTATTATTTTAAAACAAGCATTGAAAGGAGGTCAAAATAAATGTACTCAGGAAAACAAGCACTACGATTAGAAAAATTTAAAGCATCAGATATTGGTGGATTAGATAAAGAATTAAAGGAAAGAAAAGGTTCTGGTAAATATGATAACAATAGAACTCCTTATAATATAGAATTAATAAATTATGATGGCCCTACTCTAGCTAGTTCAACTTTTGATTATCTTTATTCAAACAATATAAACTATAATCCAAATAAGAAAAGTACAAAAGTATTGAATGGTTTAATAATAACAAGTGGTCAAGAATTCTTCGAACACTATGGAATGGAATTTAAAGATACTGGAGAATTTTATAAAACTGGCGATAAAGCAGGTCAACCTATTAGACATGTAGTCATAGATGAAAATCATAATTTACCAACTGAAATAAAAAAGTTCTTTGATGAAAGTTTAAACTTTATTAAAGAATATGTAGATAGTGAAAATATAAGATATGCAGCAATACATCTTGATGAATCTACACCACATATGCATATATATTTCACTCCAGTAGTGAATGTTGTTAAGAGAAAAGTATTTGAGTTAGATGAAAATGGTCATCAATTAAAACACGAAATAACTAATAAAAAAGGAGAAAAAAAATTAGTACCTATTCAAAAGAAAGATAAGAATGGTAAAAATATTTATGAAACTGTTAAAGGTAAATTTCTAAATTCAGATCAATTTTGGAAACAAAAAGGTGGTAATGTATCTTATACTCTACTCCAAGATGATTACAATGAATTTATCAAATCTAAAGGATTCAATCTATTTAGAGGAGAAATTGGTGGAGATAAAACTCATTTAACTAATGCTATGAAACAACAAATTGAGTTAAATGCTTTAAATCGAGAAATCAAAAATGAAAACGAACTATTAAAAGAGGTAAATAAAGCCGAAAACAAGTTTATTGATAAAGTTGATATAGAAACATCTAAAGATATCTTAAATCCCGTAAAAAAAGGTATTATAAAGCAATATAAAGATGATGATATAGACAAGTTATCACTCTATTCAAAAGAACTTGCTGAAGATAATATTAAAAAGGATTTAGAAATTAAAACTTTAACTCAAGAAGTTAATAACTTTAAATCAGGAGAAACTTATATTAATCAAAAGAAAATTATTGATAGTCAAAAAGAAATTATTGAAAATAAAAATAAAGAAATAGGATTTTGGAAAAATAAATTTCAAGAATTAACTGAAGAATTTAATAATTTTAAAATTACGATTCAAAACAAAATATACTCTTTAACTACAAAATTATTAGATGTACTTCATATTCCATATAATTGGCATCAAGCTAATGATCCTGACTTTGCTATCGATAAAGCAAAACAACATTTAAATAAAAATAAATCACGTGATGATTTTGAGAGATGATTATAAATATTCGTAGTTTGTATGATAAAATATAATCGTTACGAACTGGTATATTTATAAATCCCAACAAAAAAGGAGGAATGAAATATGGGAATATATAAATTACCTAAGAATCAATGGACTAAAGATGGTCGTAAATATAAATATTATTGGAATGAAAAAGATAAAAACGGAAAATGGAAAAAAAGTTTTTCTAAAGCATATAAAACTAAATTAGATGCTATGAATGCTGAAAGAGAGTTTTTAAATAGTAAAGTAGAATTTGGTGGAGATATGGATATGACATTTGGTACTCTAACCGACCAATATATCGAATCTCAAAAAAATAAAGTTAGAAGAAGAACAATGGAAACATATTTAAAAAGAAGAAGATATTTTGCTGATTTTGAGAATGTTAAACTAAAAGATATGGATGGGAATCTATATCATAAGTTCCAACAAGACTTATGGAATAAACCTATTAAATGTTCTACTAGAAATGATGTTCAAAAATTTCTTAAGATTATTCTTAATTGGGGAATGAAAATGTATGATATCAATCTAATGAAATTTTATAAAAAAATAGAGTTCTTTAAAGACCCTAATGAAATGAAAGTGGAAAAAGATGTTTACACATTTGAGGAATTCCAAAAATATATCACAGCAACTACCAATCTAAATGATAAAGCAATGTTTGAAATGTTATATTATTGTGGGTTACGTAGAGGCGAAGCAAGAGGTCTCCAATGGTCTGATATAGATTGGAATAATAAGTTAGTATCTATTACTAAACAAGCTAATAGCGTTAAAGATAGCCAAAAATATTATGAATTAACTCCACCTAAAACTTCTAAAAGTATTAGAACATTACCTCTTACCGATGTCTTATACAATGATTTAGTAAATCTTTATAATGATAAAAAGAAATACTACGGATTTAATGAAAAATGGTTTATCTTTGGAGAATTAGATCCACTAACATTTGGAATGATGCATAGAATAAATAAGCGAATTGCTGAAAGTGCTAATATTAGAAGAATTCCACTACACTCTTTTAGGCATAGTTGTGCATCATTATTAATTAATACTGGTCAACCAGTAACAACTGTATCTAAGTATTTAGGACATGCTAGTACTAAAGAAACATTAGATACTTATGCTCACATGTTTCCAAATAATCTTACTAATGTAAAAAATACCATAGATAATTTAAATCTAGGTATTTAAATAAACTTAAATAAAAAATAAATTTGGTATCTGAAAAAAGGTTTTTGGTATCTGGCTTGGTATCTAGAAAAAATTAAAAACCTCAGAAAGCCTTATAAAACAAAAAGCGTTCCCTCTTTCGAGGGAACTTCAGGGGGTTGTAAACCTGGACTCCATATAGTAGCATTTTCCTTATTGTATAAGGGTTTAAATTAATTCAAATA
>CAKONX010000076.1 GCA_934098345.1 uncultured Bacilli bacterium | reverse complement strand
TGCACCAATAATGGTAACTACTAAACACACTTTTTGTAATGTATTCATGCCTTCACCTCATTTCTAGTATTATTTTGTCTTAAATTTATAATTTTATACATAATAAATAAATTAATTTTTTATTTGTATTTTAGTTATTTAATTGCTCAAATAAACATAGTAATTAATTAAGAAAGGGTGATTAAGATAAAAAAGGCAGTAGTTATAATATTAAGTGTATTTCTTTTAACTGGATGTATGAGTAATACTAAAGATATGATGAAATCATTTAAAGATTATAATAGTAAAAAGAGTAGTTATGAATTAACTGGAGAGATGGTTATTGTTAGTAATGAAGATGAATTTACTTACAATATAAAAGTTGGAGTTGATAATAATACTAATTATAAAGTTAGCTTAATTAATACAATAAATAATCATGAACAAGTTATATTAAAAAATTCTGAGGGGGTTTACGTTGTTACACCTAACTTAAATAAAAGTTTTAAATTTATGAGTGAATGGCCAAGTAATTCAAGTCAAGCTTATTTAATTGAATCTCTTGTAAATGATATAAATACTGATTCTAAGTCAACAATCAAGGAAACTAACAGTGGTTATGAAATTGAATCGTTAGTTAATTATCCTAATAATCAAAAACTTGAAAAAGAAACTATTATAACTGATAAAAAATTTAATATAAAAGAAGTTGATGTAAAAAATAGTGAAGGCGCAACATTATTAAAAGTTAAAGTAAGTAATATAGATTACTCTCCAAAATTTGGAGGAGACTATTTTAAATTAGATACTTTAGTTAAAGAAAATACAAAAACAAAAAATGAAGAAAAAACTACAACAAAAGCAAAAGATAATAATGAAAATAAAACTGAAGAATCTAATAATCAAGAAAATAAAACTACTGGTGAAACTACTGATAGTTGCATGAATAAATGTGAAACTCAAGAATGTAAGGATGAATGTAAACAAGATACTAAAACTACTTCTAATGTTTTAGATGATATTATCTATCCATTATATGTTCCAGAAGATACCTATCTTCATTCTAAAGATACAGTAAGTACAGATAATGGAAACAGAGTTATATTAACATTTGCTGGAACCGATCCATTTATTCTAGTTGAAGAAAAATCAACTATGAATGAAGATATGGAAATTATTCCAGTTAATGGAGAACCTTTATTAATTGGAAATACAATTGGTGCAATAGGGGATAATTCAGTTTATTGGACTAGTAATGGAGTTGATTTCTATTTAACAGGTAATACTCTTAATTCAAATGAAATGATGACAATTGCAGAAAGTATTACTAATGGAACATCACTAGTTGCTAATACAAAATAGAAATTTTTAAGAAAATGACTAATTATGGTCATTTTTTTATTAATTAAAAGTAATCGACTATTCTTTTCAATATATATATTATTGAAAGGAGAGTTAAATTTTTATGTATAATCAAAATAAAATGCATTTAGTAAATAAAATATTTAACAATGAAACTATAAGAACTGTTTGGGATAAAGAAACAGAAAAATACTATATTAGTGTTGTAGATATAGTTCATATTTTATCGGGTAGTAATAATCCTAGAAACTATTGGAAAGTATTAAAACATAGACTAAAAAATGAAGAAAATGAGTCGGTTACAAATTGTAACCAACTGAAATTAAAAGCTTCTGATGGAAAGTATTACAATACTGATGTTGTTGATATTGAAGAAATGTTTAGAATTATAGAATCAATACCAAGTAAAAATGCTGAACCAATAAAACTTTGCTTAGCAAAATTAGGTAGTGAAAGAATTGATGAAGTGTTTGATCCATCACTTGCTATTCAAAGGTCAATGGATTTATATCGTTTAAAAGGTTATGATGAAGTTTGGATAGCTAAAAGAATAAAATTTTTACAAGATAGGAAAGAACTTACAGACATTTGGAAAGAAAGTGGTTTAGAAAATAATTTAGATTATGCGATTTTAACAAATGAGATATATAAAGCATGTGTCTGTTTTACTGCTAAAGAATATAAACAACACAAGGGTTTAAGAAAAGAATCTTTAAGAGATAATATGAGTGACATTGAGCTAACTTTAGCTGATCTAGGAGAAATCTCCACTCGTGAAATTGCTAAAGAAAAACTACCATATGGCTTAGTAGAAAACCTTGAAATCGCTAAACAGGGTGGAGATGCTCTAAAAAATGCAAGAATTGATTTAGAAAGTAAAATTGGAAAAAGTATAATTGGAAAAAGTATAATTACTAAAAACAATTCGCTAAATTATAAATATAAAAAATAATAATTTGTATAAATTAATAAAAAGTTATTGTATAAAAAAATTAGATTTAGTATAATAGAAAACATTAAATGAGGTGGAAGTATGAACGACAATAAAATAAAAGATATAAATGCTTTACTTACAGCTTTTGAATCAAGAAATGAATTACTTAATGAAGAAATCAAGCAAAATGAAGAAGCAATTAAAGAAATGAAAAAGGAACTTTCTCTCATACTGGAAGATGAAGAAGAACATAAACTAAAAATGGTAGGATAAATACCATTTTTTTTTATATTATTTCCTATTATGTGTTATAATGTTACTAGGTGGTTAAAATGAAAAAGGAAGTAAAAAAATTTGAAACAAAAGAAATTAAGAAATCTAAATATATGAATGATGATGTAAGTAAAATTATAAGTTTTATTATAGTTTTAGTAATAGTTGGTTTATTTATTGGAGCATTATTTTTTATTAATGGAAAATATGTTACAAAAGATGAATTTCAAGATAACAAAACTACAGAAAGTGTTACAATTGATCAAAAATTAGTAACTTTAGATGGTATTTTTAAGGTTAGTAAAAGTGAATATTATGTACTTGCGTATAGCTTAAAAGATACAAAAGTTGGTTCAACATTAACAAGTTTAAAAAATAGTTATTCTGGTGATATATATGTTGCTAATTTAGATGAAACAGTTAATAAAAATCATTATGATACAACTAAAGAAGAAAAAGTAAATTTAAAAAATATTAAAGAATTAAACATAACAAAACCAACACTTATTAAAATTAAAGATAAAAAAATAATATCTTATACAACTGATATTGATGAGATGATTAATCTTCTTTCTAAAAAGGCTTAATTAAGTCTTTTTTTAGGAGGGTTTATGAATAAGATACGAAAAATATTTAAAATAAAAAACAAAAATACAACTTATACTTTTAAAGAACTATTAATAGTTACTATTTTTGTTACTTTAATTGTTAGTACTATAACCGGATTTGTAGTTTATAAAGTTATATCTAGTAATGAACTTATAAAGTTAGAGTCATCTTATAATAAAATTAAAAATGAATACTATAGTGATATTAATAAAGAAGAATTAGAAAATGCTGCTATTGATGGAATGATGAAATATCTAAATGAAAAATATTCTTTATTTATGGATCAAGAGGAAACATCTTCTTTAAATGATAAATTAGAAGGTAATTATGATGGTATAGGTATCGAGATTGGTATTAAAGATAAAAAAATAATGGTGTTAAATGTTTATGATAATACCCCTGCAAGTATAGCTGGTTTAAAGATAAATGATGAACTTGTTAAAGTAGAAGATTTAACAATTAACGAATCTACATCATTAAAAGATGTTACTAATTTGATAAAAAATAAAAAATCTGTTAAGTTATCAATAAAAAGAGATAATGAAGTAAAAGAATTTAATATTAATATTAAAAAGATAGAAAAACCTGTGGTTACTAAAAAGGTATTCGAAAAGAATAATAAAAAGGTTGGCTATATTTATCTTTCAACTTTTAGTGAAAATGCTGGAACTCAAGTGAAAGAGGCATTAAAAAAATTAGATGAGGAAAATATTGATAGTTTGATATTTGATGTAAGAAGCAATACTGG
>CAKONX010000075.1 GCA_934098345.1 uncultured Bacilli bacterium | reverse complement strand
GCTAAAGGAATTGTTGAAATTGATAATCAATTAAAAATAATATTTGGGCAGGATGCTAGAGCACTAAAAAAATACATTAATGAATTAAAATAAACCATTTCAATTGAAATGGTTTTATTTTTTTATATTTTTTGTAAAAGTAAAACTTTTACAACATCACTTCTACTTATTTGTTTTTCATATTTCGGAAAATCATAATTTTTTGTTGTTTTAACTGGACTATTTACTATTTCAGAATACCAGTCATATAAAGAGATTTCATAAATAAGTCTTCTATCAACAATTTCATGTATTTCTTTTGCACAGTTATAAAGATATTCTCCAGTGTTTTCTGAATATCCAATATAAACTGCTAAATATGAAGCAATACTACAAAGTATAGAATATTCATTATTTATTTCTTCTAATACTTCACTATACCTTTGATCTAAACTGTTAAAAATATTAACTAAATTATTATCTTCTTTTCTTTTTGATAAACTAGAACGTAATAAGATATAATCTTGTATTATTTTCATTGTTTCTTCTCTATTATCACTTATAATTGTAGCTAACTCTACTAAAGCAATTTTTATATCCATATTATCCCCCTAAAAAAGAATATTAATTAAACATACCTAAATAATATTTTTTCTTTCCTCTTCTAATAACTACTACTTCATTTTCTATTGCATAAGTTTTATCAATTGTAGCACTTTCATCAATTACTTTTTCTCCATTAATAGTTATACTTCCAGCATTTATAAATTCTCTTGCTTCTCTTTTACTTGATGCAATACCATTATTTACAAGTAAATCTATTAAAGTTAAATTTTCAGTTATTGAGAAACTTGGAACATCTTTAAATCCATCACGTATTTCATCAATAGTTAAGTCTTTAATATTACCACTAAATAAATCACGGCTTATTTTTAAAGTTTTATTATATTCATCTTCTCCATGTAAGAAAGTTATTACTTCACGTGCAAGAGCATTTTGAGCTTTCCTTTCTTCAGGATGAGCTTTTTGTTCTTCTTCAATGCTTTCAATTTCTTCTTTACTTAAGAATGTAAGTTTCTTTAAATAATCAATTACACATGCATCATCTGAATTAATTAAATATTGATATAATTCATATGATGAAGTTTTATTTTTATCAAGCCATAAAGCATTACCTTCAGTTTTACCAAATTTAACACCATTAGCATCTAATACTAAAGGCATTGTCATACCATATAATTCTGGTCCTTCCATTTTACGAGAAAGCTCAATACCAGTTGTGATATTTCCCCATTGATCAGAACCTGCAACTTGTAAAGTTACTCCATAATTTTTATTTAATGTAACAAAGTCTAAACCTTGTAAAAGTGTATATGCAAATTCACAAAAAGTTATACCACTTTCAAGTCTTCTTTTAATTATATCTTTATCTAACATATAATTAACATTTATATATTTACCATAATCTCTTAAGAAATCAATAACACTTATCTCTTTAATCCAATCATAGTTATTAACTACATCAAAACCGAATATATCATGAGCTTGTTTAGTTAATCCCTCGACATTTTTATTAACTTCTTCTCTAGTAATCATTTTTCTTTCTTGACTAGGTTTAGGATCCCCTATAAGACCAGTTGCTCCACCTACAAGCAAGATTGGTTTATGACCATATTTTGCTAAACGTGTTGCAATTAAAAATGATGAAAAGTGTCCAATATGCATAGAATCAGCAGTTGGATCTGTTCCTATATAAAAAGTTAAACTCTCATTATTTAATTTTTCTTCAAGTTCAGGACTTGATATATCTTTTATTAATCCTCTCCATTTTAAATCTTCAAAACATTTCATAATTTTTCCTCCTATAATATATGTTCTAATTCTGTTATACTTTTAATTTTTCTTGGTGCAGATTTACTCATATCTTTATCAATTAATATAGCATCCATTCCAGAATTTATTGCTCCTAAGTAATCTAATTGTAAAGAATCTCCAATCATTAGACATTCACTTCTTTTATTATTTCCCTGTGCCATTTTAAAAGCTTCAGTTGCTGGTTTAATAATTATATCTCCTCCATAGATTTTATCAAAATATTTAAGAATACCAAATTCAGCTAATCTACCAGTTTGAACACTTTTAAAAAAGTTTGTTAAAACAACTAATTCATATTTTTTCTTTAAATATTCAAGTGTCATTTTTAACTCATTCGAAGCACCATTTTCTGGTACATATATACCAGCACCATTTAAAAAACTTTGCATATATTTTTCATCTATATCCAACCAACAATTACTCTTAATATGTTCAAGATAATTATTAAAATCATAACTAAAGTATTCATCTTCATAAGTTTGTGTAGCTAACATATAAGAATCTAAATCTTCTTCTGTATATGAAATACCTTGTTCTTTTAACTTTTTTTCAACTAAAATTCTAAAATTCATAATATCAATTAAAGTACCATCTACATCAAAAATAATTCTTTTTAACATAACCAAAACCTCCACAAAAAAACAACCATAATTTAAGGACGAATATTTCCGTGGTACCACCTTAATTTATGATTGCTCATACACTTTATAATTCTTAACGCGAATAATACGATTTGACTCTAAAGGCGTAACTCTTTTTCAACATCAATTAAATAAATTATATATGATAAAATTATTTAAGTCAATGAGTTTTATTTAGAAGTTGCTTTTTTATATTCACTTGCTGCTTTTAAAGATATATCAGCAACATCAACTTTTCTCATACTTTCAAGAGCATTTACTTTTTCAACATATTCAGCATTTCTTACAATATCTTCAGCTGTATTTAAAATAGTTGAATCAATATCATTGCTAGTTGTAACAATATCTATATAAAATATATATTCATCATTTCCTTTTGTAAAACTAATTAAATGATTATATGTATTATCTGTGAGTTCTAAAACTAAATGATTATTTTTATTAACTACTAATTCTTTTACATCATTAACAACATATCCTTGTTCTTTTACACTTTCTTTAATTGAAACTTTAGATAGAATTAAATCATCATAACTACCTTTTAAACTTCTAATAGTTATTTTAAATAAACCATCTTTATCATAAACAAGTAAATAATTTGAATCTTTATCATAGATATAAGAATTTGGCACTTGATATTTAAAATTACCTACTTCAGTTATATTATTTTTTCCATCAGCTACAAACTTTTTATTTTCAGTAGGTCTAGTTGTAGTAACGGCACAATAGTTTTTAGAAAAGAACATTTTACCGATTAATAACCCAACAGTAAAAAATACGATTAAACCAATTATACAAACATTTTTAGGAACACTTGTTACATGTTTTAAACTTATTGTAGGAAGTTTAAATTTAATCTTTTTAGATTTTTTTAAATCATTTGCATTAAGTGTTTCTTCGTTATTTTCATTCTTATTATTTTCTATTTGATTATCACTTTTATTTTCATCTATATTGCTTTGACTAATTTCTTGAACTGTATCATTTTTTTCTTGTTCTAAAACTAATTCCTTATTTTCATTATCAGGACTTACTATATCAATTATCTCTGTTTTATCTAAGTTATCTTGATTACTTTCTGTATCTATATCAATGATTTCATCTTTCATAAGACCTCTCCTATTCTATAGTTATTATACTTTTTTACAAATAAAAAAGCAACATGATAGTTGCTTTATAGTTTATTTTTATTCACTTAGTTTTTCAGAAGCATCAGCTAACATTTCAGAAAGTTTTTTCTTAATATCTTTTCCAGTTTTCTCTATCATAGGTGCGCTTTTTTCTTTAGCCATAGTAATTAGATCTTCACACTTAGCAAGTAGTTTAGTTCCTTGTTCTTTAGCAAGTTTCATTGCTTTATCTTTATCCATGTCTTTCATTTCATTTTTGAATTTATCAAATTCTTTTACTAAATCTTCTTTTACTTGATTTAAGTCAATATCTTTTACTTTCTTTCCAATTTGTTTAGCTTTTTTTTGAATATCTTTTCTTGTTTCTTCTCCACTTTTAGGTGCAAGTAACAATCC
>CAKONX010000074.1 GCA_934098345.1 uncultured Bacilli bacterium | reverse complement strand
ACAAATAATACAAAAGGTGTATGTATAAATGATAATGGATTATTCTGTATAAAACAAAATGATTATGATAATTCAGTATTAGCATTAAAAAATCATTTTGGAGAATCAGCTTGTGGAGTCGATAGTTCTAGCTTCTACTGCGGCCGCGGCTCTGATGCGTTCAGCTGCACTGCTCATTCGAGTGGCACCGTGAATTGCCACGATGACTCGACTACTGATTACTGCACTGTGCTCGATTCCGGTACTGTCACTTGCCGCTAGTCTTGCCTCCCTGGGTATCTAAAAATCTAAAATCTATCTTTTGATTTATCAAAAGATGCTGAGGAGCAATGCGACGAAAAAGTGCCGAACGAAAGTGGAGGCACCAAAGTTTTGAAATGGTTGTTATCAACTATTTCAAAAAAAATTAATAAATTAGAAAGGAAATATAATAAAAATTTTGGGGTATTCTGAATTTAATGGAGCTTTGGTACCTCTGGTTCTAACTTCAACTGCAACTCTGATGCGTTCAACTGCAATGCTAATTCGAATGGCAACGTGAATTGCAACGATAACTCGACTAATGAGAACTGCAATGTGAACTCTTCCGGAACTGTCAATTGCAACTAGTCTTGCCTCCCTGAACTTCCAATATACTTTGTTTAATTAGTAATATTTTAAATTGAAGATTTGGAAATAAGAATATTCCGTGTGGAAACACAAAATATATGCAGTAAATGAAAACTTAGATTAGTAGTAAATAACATGAACTTCTTTGTTTTCTATCATTACTGTTTTTTTTATTATAAAAATGTTTTATGGAAGAAGTAAATACTAAAAAAAAACAAAAATTAGACAATTTATATAATAAATATAAACCTCATGAAAAATTTTTAATTGCAAAACAAGCACGTAAAACAATTAGATATATTGAAAGAAATACAATGAGTTTTCCAAATACTTATAAAGTATTAAAAACTAGAATTATTAAATCTAGTTATTCCATATTAGAAAATATATATCGAGCTAACATATTCCAAGAAGTAGACCATAAAAAAGAAGTTGTTGTAAATATTCAAATGTTGAATTTTTATTTGGAAGAGGCTTTAAGAAAAGATTTAATTAGTAATAAAAAGTTTGAAAGTTATAGTAATCATTTGCTTGAATTAGATTTGATGGTTAGAAGTTGGTTTAAATATGAAAAGAGTATCTAATATTTACTATAAAGTATATGATATAGATAATATTAGTAAAATGTGTGACTTAGTATGTTCTAAAGTAAGAAACAAAGAAAAAGCTGAAAAGTTTATGCTATATAAAACTGAGCATATTATTAATATTAGAAATAAATTAATATCTAAAAATTTAAATTTTTCTAGATATAATATTTTTCTTATTACAGATCCTAAATCTCGAGTAATAATGTCTCAAAGTATTGAAGATAAAGTTATCAATCATTTAATAGCTAAATATTTATTAGTTGATGTATATGAAAATATTTATACTAATTCTATGTGTGCAACTAGAATTAATAAAGGTTCTAGTTATGGAATAAATCTTGTAAAAAAATATTTAAATGAGATTAAATATAGGAATAGTAATTTTTATTATTTAAAACTGGATATTAAGAAATATTTTTATAATATAAATCATGATATTTTAAAGAGTATTTTAAATAGAAAAATAAAAGATAAGGATGCTTTAGAAGTACTTTATAAAATAATTGATAGCACTAACTCCACTTATATAAATGATTGTATAAAAAAATTAAAAAATGATCGAATTAAGTATTTAGATAATTTTGAGTTAATAAAAGAAACTGAAGAAATACCTTTATATGAATATAATAAGGGTTGTAGTATTGGTAATCAAACATCTCAAGCGTTTGGTTTAATTTATTTATGTGATTTTAATCATTATTTAAAAGAAAATTTACATTTAAAATATGTAGTTAATTATATGGATGATTTTATTATCATTCATAAAGATAAAAAATATTTGAATTATTGCTTAAAGAAGATAGAAGAATATTTAATTAATAATTTGAAATTAGAATTGAATATAAATAAAACAAAGATTAATGGAGTTAAAAATGGTATTGATTTTTTAGGATATAGATTTATTATTAAAAACAATAAAATTATTATGGAATTAAGAAATAGAGTTAAAAATAACTTTAAAAGAAAAATTAAAAATTTAATTTTGTTGGTTAATAATAATTATATTGATGAAAAATCATTTTATAAATGGTTATCAAGTTATAATGGCTTGTTAAAATATGGAAATTGTAAAAATTTATATCATACATATTTTATATTGCAATAATTTTAAAATATTATGTCTCTTTTTTTTTGAATGTTTTTATTGTATACTTATAATAAGTGGAGTTGGTTAAAGTGCGTAAGAGAAGAATGTACATAATAATAGTTATTACATTTATTATTGCTACTTCTATAAGTGTTTTATTATTACTTAATAGTAGTAAAATACTTAGAAATTTTAAAATAATAAGTGTAAGTAATGAAATACATGAATATACAATTAAATTTGAACGTGTAAAAGCCGCGGTTAAATATAGAATAAATATATATGATCAAAATGATATAAAAATATTTGATGAAACAACTACTAATACAACAGAAAAAATAACTTTAAATGATTTAGAATATGATAATACTTATTCAGTAATGGTTTATGCAATTGACAAATTAGGTGAATCTAGACCAGCTAAAAGTCCTTATACATTTAAATGGAATGAACCAAGTTTTGTTTATAACTCTAGTATTTTAAACAATGAAGATTTAATTCTTGATATAAATGGTGATTTAAAATTAAAGAAATATACAATTGAAGTAATTTTTAATGATGAAGTTAAATTAAATGAAGATTTAAATGAAAACACTTATACAGTAAGTAAAAATATATATGAAAATAATTCAGGAATATTAAAAGTTAATATTAAAGATAAAGATAGAATTGTAGATACAGAAACTTTTTATAATAATATGAATCCTATTACTGATGTAACAATAACATCAATTGAGAATAATTCGATTCTTAAATATAATGATGTTTATTTAGAGATGTCAGGTGGAGATAATTCTGAAAGTACAGATATAAAAATATATGAAAATAAAAAACTTATAAAGACTAGTAATACTTTAAAGAAGAAAGTCATTTTATCTAAAAACTTATTTAAAACTGGGCTTACTTATAGAATAGAAGTTACTCCTAAAATAGGAGATTATACAAAAAGCGCAAGTGTTAGTTTTCAAATGAGTGAAAAAGAACAATTAAAACCAGTTTATATTTCTAATAATTGGACTCATGTAAAACGAGGCACTAAGATTACTTTAGCAACACCTGATAAAAACGCGACAATTTATTATACAGTTGATGGTAATAATCCTGAAAGTTTTGGTATTCCTTATAAAGAACCAATTACTATAAATGAAAATACAGTTTTAAAAGCTGTAAGTGTTGAAGATAATAAAATTAATAGTATTGTTAAAACTTATAATATTAATGTAAGTGAGATGCGTGAATTAAGAGTATATATAAGCCCATCTAATCAATCTAAAAACTATGGTGTTAAAGAAGCTCTTTATACAAATGAAAGAGATGAAATGAATGATTTATCTAATTATATAGTTGAAAGACTTGAACGTTTTGGAGTAAAAATAAAAAGAAATAATTCTAGTGGTAATATTAATTTATGGTTAAAAGAAAGCAATTATTTTGGAGCTAATTTACATATTGCTATACATTCTAATGCGTCAGTTGATCATACTTCTCGTGGTATTGAAACATGGATTCATAATGAAACAAGTGATACTTATAGCCTTGCTAATAAAATTCAAGAAGATTTAGTTAGTATTTATCCTGATAAAGATGAAGAATATGCTAATCGAGGAGTAAAATATGCTAATGGAGCTTTAGGCGAAGTAAATGATAATTATTTGCCTTTTGGAATTTTAGTTGAAGTTGCACATCATGATTATTATGAAGATGCTTTATGGATTATGCAAAATAAAAAATTAAT
>CAKONX010000073.1 GCA_934098345.1 uncultured Bacilli bacterium | reverse complement strand
CACCCGTAAATTACAGGTTACAATCCTCTAATTAGAAACTATTAATAAACTGTCCAACTTTTGGGGTTCAGTTCATTTTATTTGCCTATTTTTTAATCAAATATACTTTTGCATTTAGTTATTTCACCATCTAAATGCCATCCATCATTGGAGTTATATTTTAATACATACCATTCAAATTGGCAGTCTTTTTTAAGAAAATTCAATTTTTCATATTTTCTAATTGCAGCAGTTTCAATGCTTTTTAATTCAGCTTTTGATTCTTCAGTCATATAATTATATATTTCATTTTGATTTAATGATAAAACTGCTTCATGTTTTTTATTTTTCTTAGCTTTTGCAATTACATTATTAATTTTATTTGCTGATAAAACAAATTTTATATTTTTATTTTTACCTAATTCTTCATACCAAATTGGATTTCGACCTTCTCCATTACTTGGTCTTTTACGTATTACTAATCTATATAATCTAGTAGTTGCTATTCCAAGTTTTTCATATTCAGCATTAATTTTTACGTTTTCTTTAATATTCTTTAAAGATTTATTCCAACGTTTAAATTCTAAATAATAAGGATTAGATCCATCAATATAAATTAATTCATCATATTTAGGTTCAACTGCATTTTCATTATATTTTACTTTTTGTTCTATTTCAGTTAATTTTCCATCTTTATAATATTTAAAAGTAACTATAAATTCTTTTTTTCTTGTAGTTGCATAATACTTCATATCTTTTGCAGGCATTTTATTATCAACTACCCAAGAAGTAAAATTATAACCTTCTTTTACTGTATATTTAGGAACTTTTATTTCTTCTTGATATCTATAAGTTTCTTTTTTATATAAATTATTATCTACATAGAAATATACATTATATTCATTTAAATCTAAAGTAACAGTTAACACTAAAGATCCATCAGCTTTAACTTTTCCTGTTAATGTAGATAACTCTTCATTTACTTTATAACCTTTTTTATTAATATTTAAAGTTATTTCTTTATTAGTTTTACCTGCTTTTTCTTCTTCTACTTCTTTGTAAGAATTATCAAGTTGTTGATATTTATAAACAATTTTATATTTAGTATTTTCACTTTCTTTAAATGAAGCAGTTAATTTTAAATCTCTAGTAGTTCCAGTTTTAATTTCTTTAACTACATTTCCTTCTTCATCTTTCCAAGCATCAAATACATAACCTACTTTTTCAATACCACTTAATTTAAATGTCTTAGTTTCAAAATTATAAGTTTCTTTATTTTTGTTATTACTTCCACCATTTAAATCATAAGTAATTTTATAATTTACCAATTCATATTGAGCTTTTACAACTAAACTAGATTTAACATTTTTTACACTTTTATTCCATGATTTAAAAGTATATCCTTTTCTTGTTGGATTTTCAGGTAATGTTGCA
Organism: uncultured Bacilli bacterium; assembly: GCA_934098345.1. Taxonomy (GTDB): domain Bacteria; phylum Bacillota_I; class Bacilli_A; order RF39; family UBA660; genus CAG-582. Next base: position 2,751 of record CAKONX010000073.1, on the reverse strand, counting down.
TCTTCGTTGTATTTTACTTCAACTTCTTTAATTAATTTATCATTGTAATCAACAAATTTAACTTTAAAAGTTTTATTTTTAATTGAATCAATTATTTTATCTAAATCATTTATTGATTCATCTATTTCTTCTTGATTAGAAGAATTATCTTTTATTACATTTTCAGATTCTTTAATTTCTTTTTCTAAAGATTTAATAATACTATTTAATTCTTTACTAGCTTCATTTAAATAATCTTTAGCTTCTTTTATTTTATTTTTTAATAATGTATCATCTACAACTGTTACTTTTCTTACTTGTTCTTTAGCTTTATTTCCACTAGAATCTTTTACATTATAAGTAACTTCATAAGTACCTTTTTTATTAATTAAAACATTATTCTTAACAACTATATTTTTAGTAATATCTTTATCATAGTTATCTTTAGCTTTAGCACCTTTATCTTTATACACTGTATTAATTCTAACAATTTCATCAGATCCATTTAAAGTAATAACTGGAATCTTTGTATCTACAACATAAAAATCGTGACTTACTTCATTTATACGACCATCAGCATCAGTTGCTTTAAATGTAACTTTATATGTACCAACTACATTTTTATTTATATCATTTGTAATTGATAGTTTAACTCCTTCAGATACTTTACCATTAAATTCTGGCATTTCACTGAATACTTCCATTTTAAAATTATTTTCATTTACATCAATATTTGGAAGTTCTAAATTATTAACAATATTTTCATTATTTTCACTTGGATTTGCAAATGAGAATGCAAAGAAACCAAAGAAAACAAAGATAATAACTGCAAGTAGTTTTTTCTTACTCATAAATTACCTCTTCCCTATTTTTCCATACTAACAAAGAATGGAGCAAATTGTGATTTTAAATTAATTGATTTACGATTATAAGTATAAACTTTATAACCAAGTCCAACACATTCTTCTGTTGTTCCATCATCGTATTTGTGTTCTATTTTCTTTATACAAAACATTGGTTTTTTATCATCTCTTACTCTCATGAAGTCTGTTACCCAAACAGCAAATAATCCAAGAATAATAATCCAGAATATAAAGTTACCTAATCTTCTTCTGAATTTTTTTCTTTTTCTTAAACGTTCATCATAAGCATCAAGTTCAATTCTTTCTTTTTCAACATCTAATCTTTGTTTTTCAAGTTCTAGTTTTTCTTTTTCAATATCTAAACTAGTTTTTTGATTTTCCTCTTCTGTATTTGTTTCTTGTTCTACCTCAGTATTTTTTACTTCTTTTTCTTCCATATACACACATTCCTTTCATAAAAAAAGCATTTATACTTTTTGTACAAATGCAACTGACTGCCATAATTTCAAATTTGAAACTTTAGGCTCTTGAGTTTTGCGTCACTACATTTCTATAGCTTTGCCAATCTAAACTAACTATAACATATTAATTTATTTTAGTAAATAAATTTTTAATAAAATTTTATTTTACTAAAAGGATATAAACGCATTACAATTTTACCAATTATTTCATCTTTTTTAACAAGACCAAATTCTCTACTATCACTTGAATTAGTTCTATTATCACCTAAAACAAAATACATATCTTTAGGTATAGTTTCATAACCAATGTCTTCTAATTTAAAGTCTTTTGTTTCAACAGATATATTATTTTCTAAAACTAATGATCCATTCACATATAGTTTATTATCTTTATATTCAATATGTTCCCCTGGAAGTCCAATTACTCTTTTAACCATAATTTTATCTTTTTGATTTATAGAAACTATTTCATTTCTTTTTATAGTTCTAAACTTATAAACTAACTTATTAACTATAGTTACATCATCAGCATCTAAAGTACCTTTCATAGATGGACCAACAACTTGTTCAAATGATACTACAAATAATGCTATAAAAAATACTATAGCTATAACTATTAAATATTTTAAACTATCTTTTATAAATTCTTTAATATCTCTTAAATCCATAATAACCTCTAAAACAATTATACCATATGCGCTTATTAAATTATATTTTATTTTATAAAAATATATGATAAAATTTAATCTGTAAAGGAGTTTACTTATGGCTTATATAAAATATAAAGAATTAACAAAGTATTTTAACTTTAATAAAGAAATAGATAAAAATAATTTACCTAAATATGTTTTAGATTATGTTAATAAAAATGAAGAAATTTATAAAGCATATAAAACATTAAGAGATAAAGCAATATTTACTGATAAAAGAATGATTCTATTTGATGTTAGTTTTTTTGGAACACATAAAAAAATACATATTATTCCATATAAATCTATTTCAACTGCTGCTATATCTTTTAAACCAACTGAATCAAGTATATTTATTTCATTTGATAGTGGCTATCAAATGAGATTAGATTTTGTTAATCAAAATCCAGAAAGTAAAACAGAACTTCGTAAGTTATATTGTAAAATAATGGAAGGCATTTTATAACAAAAAGAAAACGTTTAAGTTAAGTCTTAAACGTTTTTATTATGCTATTCGGAATGCTGGAGAGACCCCACGATAACTGCTCGTATAGCTGCCGTTCCAGTGGCCGTTGCTGGCGACTAGAAGAAAGCTGTCGGTATCGCTAGAACGAGCCGAACGAAGCCACCATGTTGAATTGCTTCCATTATATTGTTTTATTGCTCCTGCATAACTACTTGTTGTTACTCCTTGATTTTTATAATAATCTAACTGTTTTGATGTTCCTACTGCTGTATCTTTTTGTGCATCCAATGAAC
>CAKONX010000072.1 GCA_934098345.1 uncultured Bacilli bacterium | reverse complement strand
ATCTATACTAATTCCACCTATTCTCATCCAAGTAATACTCGATAGAATTCCAATAAATGTAAATAACACACTAAATATATATTTTTTCTTATTACCACCATAAATCTCTTTAGGTAATAAAAATAGTAATCCAATAAGGGGAAGATATGTTGTTTTACATACGGAAATAACAATAGTCATTAAAATAAGTTCTATATATCTAGAAGTATTAATCTTTTTCTTTTCTTTTATATATTTAAGAATTGTTGCAATAAATAAGAATGACACTGAATTAATCACCGTATCTGCACTTATTGAAGATGTATAAGCAAGAACTACTGGGCAAAGAAGTAAAATCATCATTGTCTTTTTAGCATATGGAAGTCTTTTTAAACCTATTGCAAATATAAGTGTACATATAAGCATATTAGTAAGTCTTCCCAATAGACCAATAATATATGGACTTAAATTAAATATACTACCTATCTTCATACCTACAGCAGCTGGCAAATAATCTAAAAATACATAACTAGCACAATGAATATACATTCGTTTTTTTATACTTCTATTTAAAGGTATATTTATTACTTTAGAAATTTCATTATAAGTTCTATATTCTGGGTATTTATCTTTATCATCAAATATAGTTGTTTTTATACTTTCAGGAAGTTTATCAGTCCCTTTTCCTTTACTATTATATTTAGAGACAAATCTACCTTCAGATACTTGATAAGCTCTTATATAATGAAAAGTTTCATCACTTTGAGTAAACATTGGCGGTGTAAAAACATAAAAACTTGATAAAACTACAGCAATAATAAAATACTTTTTATGTAACTCTAATTTTGGATGTTTAAACGCATACACAATAATTAATACAGCAATAATAAGTAAACAAATAAGAATAGCAAACCAAACATAATAATTATAATTATGAATTTTCAATTTATTCATATTATTTACTAGTAAACTTGTATAATAAACAACAACACCAATTACAGAAATAGCAAGATATAAAAACTTAGATGTAAAAAACTTGACAACTATATCTTTAAATTTCTCATACACTTTGTTAATACACTCCATAATACTTCCTCCAATTAAGTAAAAAAATTATAATATATCATCAATATATTATAATTTTTTTTAGAATTTTTCAACTTTAAACACAGTTGCTCCAGTTTTTATAGCAGCCTCAATTCCAACATCAGCATCTTCAAATATAATTGCATTTTTTGGATTAATATTAAATCTTTGAATAGCTAAGTTAAACCCTTCAGGATCTGGTTTTGGTTTTGATATATCATCGGCAGTTATTATATCATCAAATAATTCTATTTTCTTCGTATATTTTAGCATTTCTTCAGTATTTTTCCTAGAAGCAGTAGTTACTAAAACAATTATATATTCTTTTTTTAATAATCTTATAATATCAAAAAGTCTTTCATTCACTTTTACTTTATCTAAATACTTAGAATAGGCATTCTTTTTTATTTTATGAATTTCCTCTATTTTTTCTATATAATTACCAACAAGTGATGGTATAAACACTTTATAGTGTCTACCATTACAATAATTGCAATAATAATCATAATCAAGATCAACGCCAAACGTATTTAATGCTTCTTTATATGCAAAGTAATTTACGTCGTTTGTATTATATAAAGTTCCATCCATATCAAATATTGCTAATTTCATTATTTTTCAAACCTTTCTTCTACATCAAAAGCAACCATTATTAATCCAGCATAAAATAGTAACGATCTTTCAGCATTTTTTTCAATTTTATATGGCATTAATCTTAACCAATGAATAATTTCATGATAAAAAATACTTTTTAACCCTTCTTTTCCAAATTTCTTTTCTAAATATTTGACTACTTCATCAAATAATTTGTAATAAGTAGATGATTTAGTAAATAAGAATTCTATTTTGTCATCATGACAAGATACTTCTTTAGTATTCATTAAGAATTCATAACCACCATGAATTGATTGTAATAATTTACCATAGTCTAGATATGGTGAATCATGTAAATTTCCAGTATTAGGATCAATTATATAGAAATTATTTTTAGATTTACTATTTTTTATACAAATAATATTTTCAATTGTAAAATCTCCATGAATGTCCGAGTAATTATCATTTTTAAATACTTCATATAAATATTCATTATTTAAATATTTTTTAAAATGTTTTAAATTTGGGTATTTTTTACCATTTATATAAATATAGTCATATTTTAGTAAAGGTTTAATATATTCTCCGTTTTCAATCTTTTCGATATTCTTTAATACTTTAGTATCACAGTATTTTTCAATAATTTCTTTGTCTGCTTTTCTTTTATTTATTGTATGCAAGTTTATATCAATGTCATCTAAAGCTTTTTTTATTGTATTCCATGCTTCTTTAAATGTGGTTGTATGAACATAATTAAAACACGTTACTGCATCGGTTACATATGGCATGTCATAAAAACAAACACCTTTTGTATAATATTCATTGGATATTTTAGTTAAAGTTAATTTTTTTTCATGCGCATGAATCCATTCAATTTGATTTTTTAACTTATCCGCATCTTTACCAAAAGAATATTTACGATAAAATAGTTTCCCATCTTTACTACATAACATAGTTGTAGCATTTGAACCAGCAGAATAATCTTCAATGATTGCAACATCATTATTAATTTCTAAATATTTTTTAAAATATTCTGAATTATCATTATTATTAAAATATAGCTCAAGGAAATTTAATCTATCATTTAAATTTGCATGCGGTAATAATTCTTCATGTTTTCTCGTTTTTGTTTTAGTGAGTAAAAACGATACTGCAAATAATAAAATATTACTTAATACTATATAAACTATCATATTTATTCCAAGTATATTCAAGCTTTTAATTAGACTCGTACGCATTCCACCATAGGAAAAATATAGATTGAACATATCAATTAAACTTGTTTCTTTTAAAAGTGATTTGCCCAGATAATAACAAGATAATATGTTTAGTGACCACATACAAATTGAATATATACTAAGTTTTAACTTATTGACTTTTGTTACAATATTCTTAAAAGAAATAATCGTGAACCATGATGATTTTAATAATTTTAATTCTATATTTTGATTAAATAAATGTGCAATGTTATAAATTACCTTTTTTACTTGCTTTTTGAATAATTTTAATGCTATTCCAACAATTAAAAGAACACCTAATGATATAATATAGAATAAAATATTTTCAAGTGAATCAATTCCACATAGTAAGAAAATCAAATATATAGTCGAAACGCATATAAAATCAAGAATAATCTCCACAATGATAGTTGCTATAGAATACGATATTCCATACTTCATCTTTTTTCCAGTAAAATATGCACGATAAATATAACCAAATTTAAATGGAATTATATAATTTATTAAATTGCTGACAGAAAGTGCTTGAGTCAAATTCTTTTTATTAGAATCATCATATAAATCAATGAATAAAGATTGTCTAAATACTTTTAAAATATTGGCAACAAGTATAGTAATTATTGCCATAATTAAATAAATCATTTTTTAAGCATCCTCTCAAATTCTTCTGATTTTTCCGCAGCATAGTATTCCTCTGGTGTCCCAAATGGCAAATGCATGTCACAAGTAAAGTTATCAATGCGCATGTTATGTTCAGCCATAATATTATATACTCCGCTTACAAAATACTCACTATAGTTACATTTGTCTAAATACTCATTGGCACAGTCCAAGAAAATTTTTTTATTTTTGAAGTAATAAGCACCACATATAGCATGAGTACTTATTGCTTGTTTTTCTACCGTATTTATAACATTTCCAGTTTCATCTATTTGTAAGAATGAATACTTTGGATCACTTGATTCAAAAGTTAATAATGCCCCATCTGGCATATCAAAGATTCCTTTTTCACAGAATGAGTAAAAATCTTTACAAGTAAACATATGGTCGCAATCATTAAAAACAATTGGTAAATCATCATTAATGCTTTGAACACCATGCATACAAGTTAATACAGCTCCATTTAAAAGTTCTGGTATAACTTCTATTTTAGCTTCTGGAAAATATTTTTTTATAACCTCATCTATTTTAAATTCTTCTATATGTTGTTTTAATACAACAAAAGTAATATCTTTTACATCAACAAATTTGCTTATTGATAAAGTAGCCCAATAAAGGAAAGGATAACCATTTATTTCGATTAATGGTTTTGGCATTACAAATCCGTTTTTAAAAAATCTAGATCCTGCTCCTC
>CAKONX010000071.1 GCA_934098345.1 uncultured Bacilli bacterium | reverse complement strand
GGCATTATAATTTCGCTCCTTCCTTAAATACATATTAGATTTTATCAAAAAAATATGTATTTTGCAAACAAATTTGTAAAATTTTAATTAATATTTAAAAAAAATGATAAAAACTATCAATATTCATGCTAAAATTAAGATAATGGTGGTGAATATAATGGAAGGTTTAAAAAATGATATTCAAGAATTAAAAAATATGCTTACTGATTCTAATTTAACTCAAGAAGAAAGAAACATGTTAAGAAAGTTAATTATACTAATTAAAACAAATGTAAAATTATCTTTATTAAATAATATTATTTCTAATAAAGAAGAAATAAAAACTTTGATAACTGGAATAGATAAATTACTTTCTACTTATGAAAATGAATTAAGTGAAGCAAATGATAAAATAACAGAAGGTAGATTAAAGAGTAAAATAAGAAGATTAACAGCAATAAAGAAAAGTATTGAAGATAATAGTTATGAATACTTTGTAGAAGATATAGTTGGAGATATAAAAGAAGAACAACAAATAATAAATATATGTTCTCTTACTTTATCGAGTGATTATCGTAAATTTAAAACATTCTTTGGAAGTCCAATTATAAATGATAAAACTTCAGATAAAGGGTACTCAGTTAATGTTGATACAATTGATACTATCTTTGAAATAATAACTAATCATGATTTAAATGTTCATATTAATTCTTATGTTGCTGTTTCTAATAAAGAGAGAGATTTACAAAAGAAAATTGATCAAACAACTAAAAAAATAGCTTTATATAGATTATGTATAGAAAATCGAGACTTAATAAAAAATTATATAAAAAAACATATAAGAGTTCTTATTAAAAGGGAAGAATTTGAACCTGTTAAGACTAGATATCAACAAAATCAACAAATAATAGATACTATAAATGAAGGTTCATTATTTGATAGATTATCTCAAAGATATGAACGTGAAAAAAGAGAAATTGAAAATGAAAAATTAATTGAATATCTTGCAAAAGAAAAACCATTATTATCAGGTATTGAAAAACAAGAAGGTGAAGCTGCTAAGTATTTAAAAGATGCAGGGTTAGAAAGTATTTTAGATGAACTTAAAATTAAAATGACTTCAGTAGATGGAAAAATATCTTATAAAATAGTAGATGCTATTTTAGATAATATTGAATATGTTTCTTATACTTTGTTTATAGAGACATTAAAGGGTATAAATAAGTGTGAAAATGAAATTGAACTTGCAGAGCATTTATTAAATGTATTAGAAGCTGAAAAACAAAAATATATTGCTAAAAAAACATCAATATATAATAAAATGGATGAAAGAGGAAAAAATCTTGTTGATAATCATTTAAGTGACTGTACTAATATTGTTGAACTTGAAACTTCAGATAAAAAATATAATATTTCACCAATATTAAGTGCTTATGTATTAAGAGTAATTTCTAAAATTAAGAAAATTGATTTTGATAAATTAAATGATATGATTGATGAAAAATTAAATATAGAAGATTTAAAAAATGAATATAACTTATTAATTGAAAGAAAAATAGGAGAAACTTATCATACAGTTGATCAAATAAAAAAAGAAACTAAGCCTTCAATATTTAATATGTAAAGGAGTTTAGCTTCTTTTTTTGTGATTTTTAATTTATACTTGAATTTGCAAAGTCTACTAACGTATAATTTAAAAATTAATAATAATTTGACTAGAATTAATATGTTCACGCATTTGATAACCATTTATATGTTCTGAAGGTTTATTGTATTTATATATTTGAATATTAGAAGAATTATAATCAACAGGAATTAATTTATTAATAATCGAGTATTTAATAAAAATAGTTTTAAAATCTTCTAATAGTTTAGTAATATTATTATATTCATGAATACCACTATAAAAGCATTTTTTATCATTAAACATTGGCTCAAACCAATATACTTTATCATTATTATAAAAAACTAAAATAGAGTGACTTGGACAACCTTTATTGTCATCATAAAATAAATAATATGTTTCATATTTAAAAGAAGTCATGTTTTCAAAAAAACATCTATATAACTCTGTCATATCCCAGCAAATTCCAACACGACTATTTAACAATTCAGTTGGTGATTGTAAACAATAAGACTGTGCATCATTGACGCCATAATGCTTGTTGCCATTTATATCGATCCAGCCATATTCAAATTCATTTTGCATAAAATAAAAAAAATTATCAACACTTACTAAATTATTATCAATAAAAATCTTTTTATATTTCATTTTAATCCCTCAAAATAATTATAATATATTTAAATGCTAATTAGGAAGTTTAATAAAATAAAATTTATATTTCTTGAATAAAAACAAAAAAATTATCACATATAAAATATAGGTGATGATATGGACTTATTAGTTGTAATGTCAAGAACAATATTTTTTTACTTTTTAATTCTTATATGTTATAGAGTTATGGGAAAAAGAGAAATAGCTCAATTATCTGTAAGTGATTTAACTATATCAATACTTATTGCTGAACTTGTTGCCATCAGTATTGAAAATAAAGATGAATCAACTTTCTTAACTATTTTACCAATACTATTGCTAGTCGGCTTAGAAATACTTCTTGCTTTTATTCAACTTAAATGTAATGGTCTTAGAAGACTTATTGATGGTAAACCTAGTATGATTATTGATAAAGGCAAATTAAATATAAAAGAAATGGTTAGGCAAAGATACAGTATTGATGACTTAACTCTTGCTTTAAGAACTAATAAAATAAAAAGCCTTAAAGATGTTGATTATGCGGTTCTAGAAACTGATGGAAGTCTTTCAGTATTTAAAAAAAGTATGGATAAAAGTTATCCTCTTCCTATAATAGTTGATGGTAAAATTGATTTGACTGTATTAAAAAGTATTAATAAAAGTAAAGAATGGCTTGTTAATAAACTTCATGATAATAATCTTTCTTTAAAAGACACTTTATATGCATTTTATAAAGGAAATACTATGTATGTTGTAAGAAAATAAAAACTATGATACAATACTTTTCCAAGAAAAAGGGAGTTATAGATATGGTTTATTATGATAGACTAGGAAATGCCTGTGAATTTAAAGATGAAAAAAGATTTAATTATGGGAGACAAGCAGATATATTCTTATATAATGACATAGTATTAAAAACTTATTATGAAACTGCTTGTAGAATGGATTATAAAACATTTGCAACACTTAGAAGAATAAAATCAAGAAATTTTATTAGTTTAATTGATAGTTATTCAAAAATTAAAGGTGACAGTCAAATAGATGCATATACTTCTCATTTCATAGAAGATAAACATGATTTGAATATGTATACTACAGAAAAATTTATAAATGAAGTCGAAGGATTAATTAGACTAGTTGATTTCTTTTCAAACTTTTATATTTTAATGGATGATGTTCATAAAGATGATTTAATATTTTCAGATCATATTAAACTAATTGATCCAGATAAATATTTAATTACAACATATATGGAAAAAGAGTATATATCTTTTCAAAATAGGATTCAATTACTTGATGCTTTAAAATCATATTTAAGAGAAAATACCAGAGGTATAAGTGAAGAAAGACTTTATAATTTATTTAAAGTAAATAAGAATGGTAATATTGGAGAAGAGATGCAACTTAAACTTACTTCTAAAGAATATATGAAAGATTATCTAATTAAATAATGTAAAACAATTATGTAAAAATGAATGTAAATATATTGAATATTTACATTTTTTTGTTGAATGAAAAAAATGCTGAGTTTATAATTTTATTATAGGTGAGGCGTATGAAGAGTAAAACATCTGGAATAATAGAATTACTACTTAGTGTATTAGTTATATTGCTATTTCATTTCTTCTATTTTAGAGTGCTTGCTTTATTTGGTTTACACTTTAATTTAGGCGGAATTGCATACTTAATAGCTGATACAATAAAATATGCTTTAATTTCTATTATTATATTCTTTATCTATTATAAATATATTGTTCATGGAAAAAAACAATATGGTAAGACATTTTTAAATAATCTTATCTATTCAGTTGCAACATTTATATTTTTAATAGTTATTACAATTGTTTTACATGACTTACTTAATAGTTTAGGAAATCCAAAGGGAATAAAAATCGGCTATTATTTTGTTGATTACTTTCATCAAAAATTCAGTTTAGCATTTATTTTGAATTTCTTAAAAAATGTAATATTCATACCATTCCTATTATGTGTAATATTTCCTTTAGGTTTTTCAACTATTTTTAAGAAAAATGCAACAGCATCAATTCTTAGTGGATTAGTATTCGGAATATTATATGGTTTAAATCATGGAGGAACATTTGAAACAGCTTTGTTTTATAGTTTAACTCCAGGAGTAATTATGATGACTCTTACATACTTATATAAGTCAAATAAGAATATATTTGCAGTTATTATTACTTATATTATTTATGTATTATTTGGAGTATTCCTAATAAACTATATAGTATAAAG
>CAKONX010000070.1 GCA_934098345.1 uncultured Bacilli bacterium | reverse complement strand
AATATATAAAACACTTGCCATATTTTTAGTGTATCTTCCAATATAAACATCTTTGTTTTTTAAATCTTTAGATTTTATTCTTCTTTTAATTAATCCTAAATTAACTTGATAATTTTCTACAAATGATTCTTTTGGTCCATATATTGTTCCTTCAGTATTAGGAGTAGATATACTTCTTGATAAGTTGCCCCTAGTTTCAACTGCTATTACTTGATGTCTGTTGATTATTATAGTAAAACCAGATTCAAGATATAGACCTAATGTGTCATAGTCAGATACATCTTTTATATTTGGACTTGGAATAAGTTCTTTTATATTTCTTGGAATATGACTTTTTGGAATTATTTTTAAAATATAGTCATTTATTTTATTTTGATCAATAATAGATTCTAAATAAATAATATAGATATTTTTTATTTTCTTTATGTTTAAATCTGTAATGTTTTCATAATCAGTTTTTATTTTTTTTAAATAATCCATATTATCACCGTTTTTAGTTTAACCAAAATAAAAAAAATAATAACTTTTATTTACAAAAAGTTAAATATTCTTTATAATGATTAGTAGGTGATACTATGAAAAAATTATTAGATAATAAAGTAGTACAAATTGGTATAACAGCGTTTTTAGTTATAGCAGCTGGAATATTATTTTCATTTATAATTTATAATATAGGTGCTATTTTTAAATTTTTAGGTAAAATTTTATCAATAATGATGCCTTTAATTTATGGACTTGTTCTTGCATATATAATGCATCCAATTGTAAATTTATTTGAAAGAAAAGTTTTCAATAAAATTGAAAAAGAAAAAACAAGGAGAAATTTAAGTATATTATGTACTTTTGTTGTTATAATTGGTTTATTAGTTGCTTTAATAAGCATAATTATTCCTCAATTATTAACAAGTATTCAATCACTTTTAGTTAATGTACCTGATTACTTAAAAGATTTAGAAAGTGCAATAACTAATTGGCTTTCAAATAATAAAGAGTTATCAGCTGATATATTGGAAAAATATGATGAGATATCAAAGTCTTTAATGAATGCAATAAATACAGTAATATCTCCGTTTACTGAATCGGCTTTAGATAAAGTAAGAAGTGGAGTATTTGGTTTCTTAACATTTATATTTAATTTTGCCATAGGTGCTGTATTTGCTGTTTATATTTTAGCTAATACTAAGAACTTTGGAGCAGGTATAAGAAAGACTTTATATTCTTTCTTTGATATAAAACATGTAGATGCGTTTATTGATGAAGTTAAACATGTTAATCATGTGTTCTGTCAATTTATGATAGGTAAGATATGTGATTCATTTGGATTCGTATTTACTTGTACACTTTTATTTTTACTTATTTGTAAATATCCATATGCACTTTTAATAGCTGTTTTAGTTGGAACAACAGATTTAATACCATATTTTGGGCCTTATATTGGAACTATTCCATCGGCTCTTCTAATTTGTATGATTTCTCCAGTTAAAGCAATAACATTTGTGTTATTTATAGTTGTGTTACAACAAATTGATGGTAACTTTGTTACTCCTGCTATACAAAAACAAGCAACTGGACTTCCATCTTTCTGGGTATTATTTGCAATTACTTTATTTGGTGGTTTATTTGGACTAGTTGGACTTTTAATAGCGGTTCCATGTTTTACAATTATATATGAGCTTATTGTTGATCTTGTAAATCAAAGATTAAAAACAAAGAAATTACCAACAAATACAGATGCTTATACATTAGACAAGATTGTAAAACCTAAAACATTGAAAAAAGATAATAGTTAATTCTATTATTTTTTTGTGTTTTTTGATATAATTTTTATATGATATAGAAGGTGAAGCATGAAAAGTATATTTGATTTAAAACTTGATGATTTAACTTTATATTTAGAAAGTCATGGATATTCTAAATTTGTTTCTAAACAAATATATGATTGGATATATAAAAAACGTGTATTTGATTTTGATAAAATGAGTAACTTAAAACTTGATTTAAGAGAGTTATTAAAAAAAGATTTTGATATAAATATGCTTACTTTAAAAAGAAAACAAACAAGTGATTTAACAAATAAATATTTATTTGAATTAGCTGATGGTAACTTAATTGAAAGCGTACTTATGAGACATGATTATGGAATAAGCGTATGCGTATCAAGTCAAATTGGTTGTAATATGGGATGTTCTTTTTGTGAATCCGGAAGACTAAAAAAAGTAAGAGATTTATTACCTGGAGAAATAGTAAGACAAATTCTTATGATTGAAGAAGATATTGGCATGCGTATTTCTAGTGTAGTTGTAATGGGAATAGGAGAACCATTTGATAATTATGATAATATAATGGATTTTATAAGAATAATTAATTCTCCATTTGGAATTGCTATAGGGGCCAGACATATAACAGTTTCAACAAGTGGACTTGTTCCAAAGATAATGAAATACGCGAATGAAGATTTACAAACAAATTTAGCAATAAGCTTACATGCACCTAATGATGAACTTAGAAATAAGATTATGAAAGTTAATAAAGCATATAACATAAGTGAATTAATTAATGCAATTAAATATTATATTGAAAAAACTAATAGACGAGTTACTATAGAATATGTTATGCTTAATATGGTAAATGATAGTGAAGATAATGCAAATGAACTTGCTGATTTACTTAGAGGAATGAATGTATATGTAAACTTAATTCCTTATAATGAAACTAGTCATATTGAATATAAAAAATCCAGTAATGATCGAGTAATGAAATTTTACGATACATTAAAACGTTGTGGAATAAATGTTACAGTAAGACGTGAATTTGGTGGAAATATAGATGCTGCCTGTGGGCAACTAAGAGCAAATGAGGTGGAAAAATGAAATCATTTTATATTACTGATTCAGGAAGAGTTAGAAGTCATAATGAAGACTCAGTTACAATAGTAAAAAATTCTTCAAGTGAACACTTAATGATTGTGGCTGATGGTATGGGAGGACATCGTGCCGGTGAAATAGCATCAAGCATGGCTGTTACTCAAATAGGTTCACGTTTCCAAGCTTTATCAACAATAGGAACTAAAATAGATGCTGTTAATTGGATAAGAGAAAATTTAAATGAAGTTAATGCTAGTATTTTAAAATATAGTGATGAGCATCCTGAAGCGATGGGACTTGGAACTACATGCGTTATGGCTCTTTTAACTAAAGATTTCCTAATGTTTGGTAATATTGGAGATTCAAGTGGATTTGTATTTAAAAATGGAAAATTAAAGAAAATTACTAATGATCATACTCTAGTCAATTTTTTAGTTGAAACTGGAGATTTATCTGAAAGAGAAGCAAAAAATCATCCAAAAAGAAATGTTCTTATGCGTGCATTAGGAGCAGCTGATACATGTGAATTTGATATTTTTGAGGTAGAAACAGATGTTGATGCAATTATGCTTTCAAGTGATGGTTTAACAAATATGTTGACTCAAGATCAAATTGAAAAAGTTTTAAATGAAGAAAATATAAGTATAGAAGATAAACTAATTAAGTTAGTAAAAAAATGTAATGTTCGTGGTGGACAAGATAATATTTCAATTGCTTATTTAGTTAAAGATGATAGAATTGGGGATGTGTAGTATGATAATGAAAGGTCAAAAGATAAATGACCGTTACCAAATCATCAAAACTATTGGTGAAGGTGGAATGGCCAATGTTTATCTAGCATATGATACCATCCTTGATAGAAATGTTGCTGTAAAAGTATTAAGAGGAGATTTAGCAACAGATGAAAAATTTGTTAGAAGATTTCAAAGAGAAGCTTTATCAGCATCAAGTTTGTCTCATCCAAATATTGTTGAAGTATATGATGTAGGTGAAGATAACGGATCTTATTACATTGTAATGGAATATATTGATGGAAAACACTTAAAGCAACTTCTAAAAAAACGAGGAAGTTTAACATTAACTGAAGTAGTTGATATTATGCTTCAAGTAACAGACGGAATGAGTGCTGCTCATGATTCTTATATAATACATCGTGATATTAAACCACAAAACATAATGATATTAGAAAATGGTCTAATTAAAATAACTGATTTTGGTATAGCAATGGCACTTAATTCTACTCAACTTACTCAAACTAATTCAGTTATGGGAAGTGTTCATTATTTACCACCAGAACAAGCGAGTGGTAAGGGTGCTACTATTCAAAGTGATGTTTACTCAATGGGAATTCTTATGTATGAACTTTTAACTGGAACTCTTCCATTTAAAGGTGATAATGCTGTAGAAATTGCTTTAAAACATATTAAAGAAAGTGTTCCTTCAGTAAGAGAAATGTTACCAAATATTCCTCAGTCTATTGAAAATATTATAATGAAGGCTACAGCTAAAAATGTTAAAAATCGTTACCAAGATGCAAAGGAAATGCATGATGATTTAAAAACAGCTTTAGATGATTCAAGAATAAATGAACCAAAATATGTTTTTGAATATCCCGAGGATGATGCGGAC
>CAKONX010000069.1 GCA_934098345.1 uncultured Bacilli bacterium | reverse complement strand
TCACTAGCTCCAGTAGTTGTTTCACCTAAGAATAGTTCTTCAGAAACACGACCACCTAATAATCCAGTTATTTGAGCAATTAATTCATTTTTAGTAGTTACAGCCATTTTTTCTTCTTTTGGAAGCATCATTGTATAGCCACCAGCCATTCCACGAGGAATGATTGTTATTTTGTGAACATCATTTGCATCTTCTAGTTTTAATCCAACTACAGCATGTCCAGCTTCATGAATTGAAACTAAACGCTTTTCTTTATCTGTTATCTTTCTTGTAGTTTTAGCGGGTCCCATTAATACACGATCAGTTGCTTCATCTATTTCAGACATTGTAATAGCATCTTTATTTCTTCTTACTGCAAGTAATGCAGCTTCATTTAGAAGGTTCTCTAAATCAGCTCCACTAAATCCAGGTGTACGATGCGATAAGTTTTCTAAATTAACACTTGGAGCAAATACTTTATTTTTAGCATGTACTTTTAAAATAGCTAAACGGGCTTTTTGATCTGGTAAACTTACAGTTACTTGTCTATCAAATCTTCCTGGTCTTAATAAGGCTGGATCCAATACATCAGGTCTGTTTGTTGCAGCAATGATAATAATTCCCTCATTAGCTCCAAAACCATCCATTTCAGTTAATAATTGGTTTAAAGTTTGTTCTCTTTCATCATGTCCTCCACCTAAACCAGTTCCTCTTTGACGTCCAACTGCATCTATTTCATCTATAAATATTAAACATGGTGCAGAATGTTTTGCTTGTTTAAACATATCTCTTACACGGCTTGCACCTACTCCAACAAATAGTTCAACAAAGTCTGAACCACTTATATAGTAAAAAGGTACGTTTGCTTCTCCAGCTACAGCTTTTGCAAGTAATGTTTTACCTGTTCCTGGAGGGCCAACTAATAAAACGCCTTTAGGTATACGTGCTCCTAATTTTTGGAATTTTTTAGGGTTCTTTAAGAAGTCAATTAATTCCTCTACTTCTTCCTTTTCTTCTTCAAGTCCAGCAACATCTTTAAATCTTACTTTTCCACCATCTTCACTTAACTTAGCACGACTTCTTCCAAAGTCCATACTATTTTTATTTGATCCAGATAGTTTAGTAAATAGAATTATTGTTCCACCAACAATTATAACCATAGGAACGACATTAATAAGTATTGCAACCCAATTGTTATTTTCTGGATTCTTTTCAACAATCCATTTAAAATCATTTGTATTGTAATATGTACTAAGTGTTTCTGTTACAGTTTCTGAAAGTGGTGCTTTTGTTGAGAAGTACTCACTCTTTTTATAATTTTTTAATTTACCAGTTATTTGATAATAACCAGCAGCGCTTCTTTCTGATGTTGAAATTTCTGTTACATTTCCTTTAGAAAATTCAGTTATTAATTCATCATAAGAAAGTTCATTTACTGTATTATTTCCAAAACTAAACATAATTAATATAACAGCAATAATCGCGATTAATGTTAAATATGGAATAGTTTGTTTTGTATTAACTTTTTTATTCATATTATTCCTCTCCTTTTTCATACTTTAATATTATATCATATACTTCATTTTTTTCTATATCAAATTTACTTTTTTTAATTCCTGGTATCCAAAGAATATTTCCATCATGATCTACTACTAATGGAGTAATTTTTCTTTTAGATGCATCCACTTTTTCATCTATAAATATATCGCTTACTTTTTTTGAACCATTCATATTTTTAACTTCCATTTTATCTCCATCCATTTTACTTCTAACATGGATAGGTAAGCTTATATCTTTAGAATTTAATCTAATAACATAATTGCTTTTTTCATCACTTTCACTTATACGAATTATATTTCCAAGAGGAGTATTTACCTCATTATTTAAAATATAATCATAGTTAGTAGAAAATAAAGCAATTTTAAATGTTAGTTTATTATATTCTTTTAAAACATGAATATTTCTAGGTAAATATATTTCTAAATTAGGTTTATCATTTTCAATAATATCTAAAAGTAAATTTATATGTTTGCTATTTATTTCATCAATATCATTATTATAAATAGACATAAGTATTTTATATAATATATCTTTTTTTATGTATATATCTTGTTTTTTAAATTCATTTAAATCTAAAACATTATTTACATATATTTTATCTATTAACGAATAACAATATTTATCTAAAAATGTTGTACATTCTTTTAAGTTTTCATTAAATTGTAAAAACTTTTCATGAGCAAATTTTTCTTCACTTTTTAAAAACGGTAAGACATGATGTCTAAATCTATTTCTTGTATAATGGTCTTCTAGATTTGATTCATCAACTGAATAAGGAATATTTTCTTCTTTATCAAATTGTTCTATTTCATCTTTTGTTAAATATATAAGAGGTCTTGCAATTTTGTATCCGTCTTTTTCTACAATACTTGAAAATCCAAGATAGCTATAAATGCTTCCGCCTCTTAAAATACGCATTAGGATAGTTTCAATTAAATCATCACCATGATGAGCTGTAAATAAATATTTAGCATGATATTTCTTAACTATACTTTCAAAAAAATTATATCTAAAGTTTCTTGCAAAATCATGAAAATTATCAGAATCTTCATAATTTAGTATTTCAGTTCCTTCAAAGATTATATTATTCTTTTTACAAAAATTTTCTAATTCAATAAACTCTTCTTCACTTTTAAGTCGCATTTTATGATTAACATGAGCACATACAACCTTAAAATTATATTTATTTAAAAGATTTAATAAAAACATCGAGTCAGGTCCAAAAGAGCATGCAACTACTACATAATCGTTTTCTTTAATGTCTAAATCATTTATAAATTTTAAAACATTATTCATAAACATTCCTCAAATCAATATGTAGTATAATATAAATAAATGAAAATAACAAGAAAATTAATTCTTGTTATATTTTTTGGAAGTGATTACACCTATAAATATTGGAATAGAAATAATTATTGGATTCATATATCTTAAATAAGCGTTTACTGGAGATAAAATACAAAAAGCATACGTCATAAGTAAAGGTATAGTAATTATTAAATAATGTTTCTTATTTTTATAAGTACAATAGCACATTAATATTACTAATATAATAAAATAGGTACCTGTATTATATATAAATCTAATATATTTGCTTCTTCTTAGTTTATAAAAGTTTTCTTCGAAATCTTTTCTAAATCTTTTAAATTTTTTATTCATCTTAAAATCAAAGTTACCTTTATTTATAGATTTATTATTAACAACTCTAAAATATCCAATACTTTCTTTAACATCTTCTTTATATGGATAAAAATAACCATAAGTGTTATTAAGAGTTGCATCTATGCAAGTAATCGGATCTTTTTTAATAAAATTAATCCATAAATTCATGAATAGTTTTAAGTCATCTTTACTTTCTATATATAAACTCTCTTTTATTGGATCAGCATTATCTTTGTCATAATATAAAGCAAAATCATTTTCATCATATATAAATAACTTTTCTATTTTTTCTTTTTCTTCTTCTGTTAAGTCATTATATATTGTGTATCTTGCAATTTGTTGTATTGGCACTGATAAAGTTTCTCTTATATTTCCGGGTTCTATGTGACAAATAATCATTAAAGTATTCAGTATTAATTGAGTTATTATAAACATAAAAATAAAACTTAAAGATATTTTTCTATAATCTTTTTTTAAAAATAAAAGAGTTAACATTGATACACTTACAACATATATACCATTATTTCTTATAAGAATAAGTAGAATAGCACTTATTAAGAATATAATTATTTGATGTTTATTTATATCGTTGAAATAAAATTTTATAAAGTTAATAAAGAATATTACAAATATTAAATAATAATATGTATCTTTCATAAATGTATAAGCATAAAGATACCATGATGGTGATAAAGCAAAGAATATAAATGTTAATAGTTTTATTACATCTGAAGTTTCACATTTATTTTGGAAATCAATGATATTTGCAATAATATAACAAGAAAATAAGAATTGTGGAAAAGTATATAAAAATATTCCAAAGCTATCATTTAATATTAAAGAGCCAATACGTTCTACTGTTCCAAGAAAAAATGTTGAAACAAATGGATGATGATTACTCCAAGGTAAAACATTTGAATAATAATTAAGTTGCCACATGCCATCCCATTGAACCGGTCCTGGATAAAAAGTAATAATTATAGGAAGTCCAATAATTATTAAAATGAAAGTTATCATACTTATTGGATGTTCTTTAAAAATGAAATTAAATACTTTGTTTTTAAAAGTGATTTTTTTATCTAATAATTTAAATATTAAAACTGTAATAAAATACCAAATTATAAAGGTAAATAAAAAATCAACTATATTACTAATTAAATAATCTTTATGAATTAGATATCTTAAAGAACCAAATTCATGAATTATTTCACCAATGCTTAAACAAACTGATATTATTAAGCTTGATAATATAGCTGATAAAGATACACGCTTCATTTCCTCACCTAAAATCATTTTAGAATATTTATTATTTTAATGCAAGAAAAAACCTTGCATAAGCAAGGTATTGAAACATTCTAACGTTTAGAGAATTGTGGTGCTCTACGAGCTTTTTTAAGACCATATTTTTTACGTTCTTTAACTCTTGGGTCTCTAGTAATAAATCCTTCAGTTTTTAAGATTCTTCTATAAGCAGTTTCACTTGAAGGATCAGTATCCTTATCATATTCAAGTAATGCTTTAGTAATAGCAAGTCTTATTGCTCCTGTTTGACCAGAGAATCCGCCACCTTTAACATTAACAGTGATATCAAAAGTTGATTCATTGTTAGTTAAAACTAGTGGTTGACGTAAGTCCATAACTAGAACTTCAAAAGGAAGGTATTCATTTACATCTTTTCCATTAACGATAATTTTACCAGTTCCTGGAACCATTTTAACTTGTGCTACGCTTGATT
>CAKONX010000068.1 GCA_934098345.1 uncultured Bacilli bacterium | reverse complement strand
CTTCTTTATGAATACTCTTTTTATTTATAAAATCATTCAGTTTAGGCACTCTACTTTCTAATTTATAATCATTATTACTCTTTATATATTTATGATAAATATTACTCTTTGAAAACAAAAATATTATAATTAAGAATAAAAGTATAATAACAAATATAATTTTCTTCATAATATTTATCCTTTCTAATAAACTCTTTCTAATATCTTAACATAAAAATAAGAATAGTAAACACTATTCCTAAATTAATCCATTCCGAATTTTTTCGCATTTGCGAACTTTTTCGGAATGAAAAAAAAAGAATAGTTTATTCACTATCCTTTTCATGTATTTCTTTTATGATATGTTCTATATTCATACCATATTCAATTGAATTATCATATTTAAATATTAATTTTGGAGTATGTCTTATTTCAATTGTGTTTGCAAGTTTAGTTCTTAAATAACCTGCAGTGTCATCATTAAGTTCCCTCTCTAACTCTTTTGGGTCTTTATCTAAATGAGTTGTGAAATAAACATATGCAAATGATAAATCACTTGTTACATCACATCCAGTTATATTAATATTTTTTAAAATTGAATCATGAGCTTCTAATAGACAAATACTACTAAGTTCATTGGCAATATGAGCACCAATTTTTTTTAACTTTATTTGATTCATTTTTATCCTCTTTTTATTTCAACGTTTTCATAAGTTTCAAAAACGTCTCCTTCTTTTATATCATTATAACCTTCAATAGTGATACCACATTCAAATCCGTTTTTAACTTCTTTAACAGAATCTTTACCTCTTTGTACACTCGATACTTTACCATCATAGATAATTACACCGTCTCTGATTACACGAACTGAACTACCATTTTTAATAACTCCACTAGTAACATAAGAACCAGCAATAGTTCCAACTTTAGAGAATTTAAATAATTGTCTTACTTCAGCAGATCCAGTTGTAACTTCTTCATATTCAGGATCTAACATACCTTTCATTGCTGCTTCCATATCTTCAACTAATTTATAGATAATTGTATATAGTCTCATATCAACATTATATTCTTTAGCAACTTCACGAGTTTTATTACTTGGTACAACATTAAATCCAATAACAATAGCATTACTTGCTTGAGCTAAAATAATATCGCTTTCAGTAATAGTACCAATGCCACTTCTGATTACTTTTATTTTTACTCCTTCAACTTCAATTTTTTCTAATGAATTCTTAACAGCTTCTTCTGATCCTCTAACATCACATTTTAAAACAACATTAATTTCTTTTATACCAGATTGAATATTAGCAAATAATTCTTCTAAAGATAAAGCTTTAGGTCTAATAGTTTGTTCTTTAGCTTGAATTTTTCTCTTTTCAGCAATTTCTCTTGCTTCTTTTTCAGATTCAAATGCCATGAATTTATCACCAGCACTTGGATTATCTGAAAGGCCAGTTATTTCTACTGGAGTTGATGGACCTGCATCAACTATATCTTTACCTAAATCATTTTTTAAAGTTCTAACTCTACCATGAGTAGTACCAACAACAATTGGATCTCCTAAACGTAAAGTACCATTTTGAATTAAAATAGTTGCAACTCCACCTAAGTTTTTATCTATTCTTGATTCAATTACAGTTCCACTTGCATATCTATTTGGATTAGCTTTTAATTCATTAACTTCAGCTATAGCTAAAATTGTTTCAAGAAGTTTATCTACACCTTCACCAGTTTTAGCACTAATTTTAACAAATGGATATTCTCCACCCCATTCTTCTGGAGTAATATTTATCTCAGCCATTTCTGTCATAACTTTATCTGGATTAGCATTAGGTCTGTCAATTTTATTAACAGCAACAACTATTGGAACATTTGCAGCTAAAGCATGATCTATTGCTTCTTTAGTTTGAGGCATAACACCATCTTCTGCAGAAACAATTATAATAACTATATCAGTTACACTTGCTCCTCTTGCACGCATCTCAGTAAATGCTGCATGTCCTGGAGTATCAATAAATGTAAGTTTTTCACCATTATAATCTATTTGATATGCTCCAATTGCTTGAGTAATTCCACCTGCTTCTCCATCTACAACATGTGAGTTTCTAATGTAATCAAGTAAAGTAGTTTTACCATGATCAACATGTCCCATAATAGTTATAACTGGAGGACGTTTTACTAAATTTTCTGACATATCTATAATTTCATAATTTTCAAAATTAGTTATATCTTGTGTTTCTTCTTTTTTCAATGTCTTTTTATATTCAGATGCAACTATTAAAGCTGTATCAAAATCAATTGATTGAGTTAAACTTAAAAGAAGACCTAAACTAATTAATTTTGAAACTAATTCAGCACCACTTACACCTAAAGAATTAGCTAAATCTCCAACTGTCATATTTTCTTTATATAAAACAATTGAATCATCATTTGAACTAGCATTACTAGTTAGCTTTTCTTTATTCTTATACATTTGTTTCTTTTTAAAAGCATATTCTTTATTTGATGCTTCTTTATCTTTTTGTTTTTTTACTTTTTCTTTAGATACAGTATGTGAGTCATTTATAGATTTAATATTATCATAATCCATAATATCTTCAATTACATCATCAAGAGTATCAGCTTCTTCAAAATCAAGCTCAGTATTTGTATCAATTAAGTTCATACAATTATCAAGCATAATTATTGCTTCATCATCTAACATATCATCTTTAGAATTAATTTTAAAACCTAACTCTTTACATTTATTTAATACATCTTGAACAGTAAAGTTCATCTCTTCTGCATAATCTTGAACACTCATCATATTCGTCCACCTCTTTTTCTAATTTATATTTTTTTCAATTTCATCATAAATGCTATCATCAACATTACATTCAAATACCTTATTTAATATTTTATTCTTACGAGCTTTATTTAATACGTCAATATCACGTTTTATATAACAACCATGCCCATTTACTTTACCAGTTTTATCAACTACTATACCATCATCTGTTTTAACTATTCTTAAAAGTTCCATTTTAGGAAATCTTTCTCTAGTTACAATACACATACGCATTGGTATTTTTTTCATTATTTGTTTCCTTCTTCTTGTACTTGAGCAAATGTTTTAACATTTATTTTATATTTAGTTAATTTACTAGCTAAACGGATATTAACACCTTTTTTACCAATTGCTAAACTTAAGTTTTCATCATTAACAATAGCAAGAGCAACTCTTTCTTTTTCGTTATCTATAATGCTAACAATTACATCTTTAGCTGGACTTAAAGCATTCTTAATAAATTCTTCATCATTTTCACTCCAAAGAACTAAATCAACTTTTTCTCCATTAAGTTCAGATAAAATACTTGCAATTCTTGAACCACGTTCACCAATACAAGTTCCAATAGCGTCAATTCTTTCATTTGTTGATGATACAGCAACTTTACTACGAATTCCTGCTTCTCTTGCAACTGCATGAATTTCAATTGTTCCATCTTGAAGTTCAGGAATAACTGATTCAAATAATCTTTTAACAAATCCATAATGTTTTCTAGTACATAAAACTAAAGGTCCTTTATTAGTAGATTCAACTTTAGAAATATAAACTTTAATAGATGAACCCATTTTAACAGTTTCACCAGGTATCATTTCTGATTTTGGTAAAATACCTCTAGTTCTTCCTAAATCAACATAATAGTTTTTAGCATCTTCCATTGCAAGAATTCCTACCGCAAGTTCATCTTGTTTATCAGCAAATTCTTCTATAATAGAATTTCTTTCTGCTTCTCTTATTTTTTGAGTAACAACTTGTTTACATACTTGAGCAGCAACACGACCAAAATCGTGTGGAGTTACTTCTTCTTCAATAGTTTCTCCAACATTAATATCTGGAACTATTTCTCTTGCTTCTTCAAGTAGAAGTTGAGCATCTTCATTAATTTCTGGAGGTAAATATACTACATTTCCTTCTTCATCAGTTGTTTCATCTCCTTCAATATATTCAGGAACTACAACATAATAACGAATTACTTTAAATTCTCCTGTTTTTTTATCAATTACTACTTTAACATTTGTTTTAGAATTATAATTCTTTTTATAAGCAGTAATTAAACCTTGTTCCATTGCATCATATACAATATCTTCATTAATATTTTTTTCTTCAATAATATTTTTTAATGCTTTAATAAATTCTTTACTATTCATTTTTTAACCTCTTTCCTTACTTGAAATATCTAAGATATATTCATCTTTAATTAAATCTGCTTCATCTAATATAGGATTAATTATATTAGTTGCTTCCACTATTGCATCAATGTCAAGTGGTGTAACTCTATCAAGAGTAATACATAAATTATTTTGATTATTTATGTTTTCCCAAGTAATATCATCAACAATAATATCTAGTTTTTTCATTTCAGGTTCAATTAACTCCCTGATGTTTTTTAAAATTGAATCCATACATTCCTCCAAACAATAACAAAAGTGGGATTTTTCTGCCCACTTAAACGTCATATATAATATATCATTTAAAATATCTTTAAGCAAGACTTTTTGCACTTTTATGTTAATCAAGTAAACTAATCTTGCATTCTAATATATCTGATTCATCACTATCATAGTTTAAAATTAAATTACCTTCTATTATAGAATAACCTTCAATGTAATAACTAGTATCTTTTGTCATAACTCCAATAAGACCTTTATCACTTAAACATTCAATAGTTATATTAGAATTATTTTTACTATTGTTTTTTATTTTAAAATCAAGTCTAGTATTTTCTCCTATTTCATTTGATTTTATTGAAACTATATTACTAGCAAGTAAATAATTACCATTATATATATCTTTTCCATCTAAAATAAGTTCTTTAAAATAAATAAGATCACTTGTATTTTCACTTAATGCTTCACTTACTAAAATACTAGATACACCAATAAAACCAACTATTGTCATAACTAAAGCAATCATAAATAAAACTTTGTTCTTCATAAATCTCACCTATAGAAATTATATGAAATAAACATTAAAAAAATTGTAGAATTAACTTTAATTATTCTTTAAAAAATGCCATGAAAGAGGTTTATTTTTATTATTAACATAATATTCATGATCAAGTAAAACATATTTTAATTCTTTATTACTT
>CAKONX010000067.1 GCA_934098345.1 uncultured Bacilli bacterium | reverse complement strand
GTTGATTCACAGTTAATTGAGTCAACAATGTTCATAACTTCTTCGTTTTCAACAACAATTTGAGTTATTCCATAAAAATCTCTTAATATTAAAAATGCTAAATTTTTACTAACTTTTCTAACATTTTCAAGCCAACCTACTAGTTCGACTTTTTCTCCGACATTTTCTAATCTCAATTCATTTAAATTATGAGTTCTATTTTGCATAAAAACTCCTCCACTTCGTAAATTATTATAGCATAATTTTTATTAATTTAATTAAAAATATTAATACTTTATTTGGTTTTTGTATAATAAACTACTCGATCTTTTTGGGAACAGCCATCATACGAATTTACTAACATAGTATAATACTCATCTGTAGTAAACACTTTTTCTCTTTTCTTTTTATTTATAAAATCACTTATTGTTTTCTTTTTTGAATAAAACCCATATATATAACCAACTTCAATTATTCCATAAGAATTTAAATATTCTATTAAAGAAGTAATTAGTTCTTTAAAAAATTCTAAACTATTTTCTCCATAAATGATATTTAAAGAATCACTTATATTTGAAAACATCATCATATCATATTTTTTATTAAGTCTTTTATCAATATCAGTTATAGATTCTTCTATAAATCCAACTTTTTTATCTTTTAAATTATTTTTTAATAAATAATAATAATATTCATCTAAGTATAGATTCATTCTCTTCATTTTTTCTAGCGTTGGATTTAATTGATAATATAAACCTTTTAAAGCTTTTTTAACACCTACTTTATTAAAAAGAGTATCGAATAAGATTTTAGTATCACTTTCTAAATAAGGATAAATACGTTCATATAAATGTTCAGAAAAACATTCAGAAAATTCTGAAAAAAAGAAATGAATAAATTCTTCATAAGTAAGCGCTTTAGCTCCCGATATTTTTAAATCTACACCACATTTAGTTAAGGGATTAATATCAAATATATCAACACTTTTAGCTCCACAGGAATAAGCATTTAAAGTTTGATCTCCACTTCCTGCAACGGTAAATACATCCTTATTCTTTAAATCAAAACATCTAATAAAGTCTTTTATATTCTCAGTTGTATGCATATATATTTTAGAATATTTTCCAAATTCAAAGTCAAGTGAATAACCAGAGCTAATTGTTTTAACAACTTTATCTATATCTATCATATTGTTCCCCCAAATTAGAAGATATAATATCACAGAGAAAGTGTTAATTCAATTATTTTTTATTATTATAAGCATGATTTAAATTACCAATAAGAACAGTTATTAAATATGAGCTACCCATCATAAGAATTAACCAAAATATAGATATTAAAATTGTTTGATCATAAACTTTTAAGAATGGATATGGTCCATCCATTATTTTTAATACATTTAAAGTAACGGCAATAATTCCATAAAGACAAGTAAATATCATTGAGATAAGTGCATCTTTTAAACCATTTAAATTATGTTTTTCAAAAAATACAAAAGTAACAAAAGCAAATATTGGGCAAATTAAATGATGAATTAACATAGTCCCATCTAAAAGCATTGCTTTATATCCTCCCATTACTGGAGCAAGTATAGTTACAACTGTTAAAAAAGTAATTACAACTGAAGTAGTTGCCGCATATTTTAATAAGGATACAAAATGTGGTATTTTTTTATCACTAATAAGTAAAGATATAACATAAAGAAGAGACGTAAACATTAAAAATAAATTACTATCTTGAGTATAATATTTAAAACAAGCAAATCCACTTTCTTTATAGCAAACTAAAAATGCAAATAATTCCATAATGATTATTAATATGTTTACAACAAAAGCACAATAAAGCCTTGAATTTTTATGTTTCATAATGTTACTCACTTCCATCCTAGGTATGATTATACTATCAATTAAAAAAAATTTGACAAAAACTGTCAAATTAACATTTTACTTTACGTAAAGCATTTATATATTTAACCATATACCTATAAGATAATTAACTTGATTAAAATATGTATATAATAAAAATAAACTCATAGCTAAAAATGGTCCAAAAGGTGTAACTGAATTACCTTTTCTAAGAGACTGATATAAAGCATTTGGAAGCGCTATAAAAGCTGCTAAGAATAAATATATTAAAGCAATTGGTATATTAAGTACAAATCCAGCAAAGAATGAAAATTTAACATCTCCCCACCCTAAAGATTCTTGTTTAAATACTTTGTCTCCAATAAGTTTTACAATTAAAAGTATTAAAAACATTATTAAACCAGAAATTAAATTAATTAAAACTACTTTTATATCTTGAAAATATAATTCAATTATAATTAGTAAAATTGTACCAACTACTAATGGACTATCAAGTATTATCATATATTTAATATCACTTATAATTGTAATAATTATAACTGACATTATAACTATTGATTCTAAAGTTTTATATGAAAAACCAAAAAGGTAATAACTTAAACAAAATAGTAATCCAGTTAAAAGTTCAGATAAAAAATACCATATACTCATTTTATAGTAGCATTTACGACATTTTCCTTTTTGTATAATAAATGATATAAGTGGAATAAGTTCATACCATTTAAGTACATGATTACAATTTGGACAATGACTTCTAGGTTTAATTATTGATTCATTATTTGGTAATCTATCAGCTACCACATTATAAAATGATCCAAAAATTATGCCGACTATAAAAAGAAATATATATGGTATCATAAGTTCACTCCTAAAGAATTTCAGAATATAAACTAAATATTGGAATTATAACTGAAATAATTATTCCTCCTACTACAACAGCTAGGAATATTATTAATATAGGTTCAATTAAACTCTTCATTGAGTCTATTAGAACTTTATGTTGTTCTGCATAGTATTCAGATACTTTTTCCATCATCTCTGCAAGTTCACCAGTTGACTCACCTGTTACCATCATGTAATAAGCAACTTCTGGTATAGCCCAGTGATTTTTAAACGCTGATGATATTTTTTCTCCACGACCTATATAATTAATTGTATTGATCATTATTTCTTTATAAATTTCATTATTTGTTATTTTACCAAGTATACTTATTGAATCTGTAATAAATACATTATTTTTAAGTAAACTAGCAAATGTTTTAGTAAATATTGTCATTTCTTTATAAATTATTATTTTACCTAAAACAGGTGTTTTCATGAATACAGTTTGCAAGAAGTATCTAAAAGCTTTTATATGTTTATACAATACATATATTATTGTTACAAATATAACAATAGTAATAAGTATATAGAATAGATTAGCTTTTAAGAATGTACTTGCAGCTACTAAGAATGATGTAATTGGATTTAATTTAACTCCAGCAGTTTTATAAATATTAACAAATTGAGGAATCAAGTATATTAAGATAAATACGATTACTGCAATTGAGAATATAAATACCATTGTTGGATATGTAAGAGCACTTACCATTTCTTTTCTTGTTGTTTCAGTTTGTTTATAATAATCAGCCATTTCATCAAGTGTACCTTCCAAATCTCCTGTTGCTTCAGCTGACTTAACCATATTAATTAAAAGAGGTGGGAATGCTTCCCCTTGTCTTTCAAGACATGATGAGAAACTTTCTCCTAAAGTTAAGTTATAAACAATTGAATCAAATGTTCTTTTTAAGTTTTCATTTCTACCCATTTGTTTACTTAAAATACGCATTGCATCAGTTAATGGAATACCTGCTTTTAAGTAAGTAGAAAGTTGTTGTAACCAAAATACTATATCCTTAATTTTAATCTTTTTAGAAGAAAAAGTATTAGGCCCATAAAATCTTTCAATCCATGGTCCACTTTCTATTTTAAATACTTTATAACCTTCATTTTCTAAGAATGTATAAACTTCTACTTTAGAAAAAGCTAAAAATGTACTTGTAACTTGTTTTCCATCTGGATCTAATGCAGTATATCTATATGTTATTGGTTTTTCACTTCTAGTTTCTTCTATTGCTTCAATTGAA
Organism: uncultured Bacilli bacterium; assembly: GCA_934098345.1. Taxonomy (GTDB): domain Bacteria; phylum Bacillota_I; class Bacilli_A; order RF39; family UBA660; genus CAG-582. Next base: position 1,454 of record CAKONX010000067.1, on the reverse strand, counting down.
TTAATAAGTTTTTCTCTTTCAGCAAGTAATTTAGGATTAATTTTAACATGCTTTACAACTAAATTTGAATCCATTGTTTCAGCAGTAGTTTCATCACCTAAATTAGCACCTCTTAGATCACTAGTATCTACATCTTTATTAATTGTATTATATAAAGTATCAGATCCTTTAGACCAAAAAAGTATAAAAGGAGTTGCTAGAAATCTTAGTATATAATATACACCTAAACATACATACATTGGAAAAAACAAGAAAAAGTTATCTTGTTTATGTTTTTGATTACTTAAATCCATATAATCACTCCCTAGTATTCTCTAATTTAAATTATACCATATTAGAAAAATTAGTAAACATTTTTATTTTATTTCATATAATTTATTAGGTGAAATATTATGAATTTTAATCTTTCTTCTATTCTTTCAAACAGTTTAAGATTCTTAAATATAACTAAAAGAGCTATACCTTTAATTAAAGATTTAAATCCAACTATAAAAAATATTAAAAATAAAATAAATGAATTTAAAACAACTAATAAAGAACCAGTTATAAAAGAATTACCTATTCAAAAAAAAGAAGTTAAGAATAATAATTCATTAACTTTCTTTAAATAAAATATATTCCATATATAATTACACATATAAGAATAATTATATTAATAACTAATGATATAACATTCATTAGTTTTTTATTTTGACTTTTTAATACAAATATACTAAATATAATAGCAATTATATTAGATATTATACAAACTATGAAATAAGTAAGTTTCTCTTCTTTCATAGTTAATAAGAACAGAGTAAGTACCATATTAATAAGTACAACTAATGCACCAAAATTATCTTTCTTCACATAATCACCAATTTAATTATAAGAAATAGCTTATTCTTTGTAAAGTATTAGCGTTTTCAAAACAAATAACTTATCACAATAGTATGTGCATCTTTACTTAAGTTTATCTAAATTTATAGTTTTCTATATCTGCATTGTTATGCGATTCGGAAAGTTGGAGAGACCCTGATAGAGTAGTGCGCACCGACATTGCGCCAGCCACCATCGTAGTAGACGTCAAGGAAGCTGTAAGCATCGCTTGAACTAGCCGAACGAAGCCACCAACTTGAATTACTTCCGTTATATTGCTTTATTGCTCCATCATAATTATCTGTTGTTACTCCTTGATTTTTATAATAATCTAATTGTTTTGATGTTCCTACTGATGTATCAGAATCATTAGTGTTCCAAACTTCTTGGGCATTTAACAAATATAATTTGTCTTGGGTTTCAAAGTTTTTTTCTCCTGATGTATTTCCGTGTCCAGATATTACTTTAGTTGTTGTTATTACATTTTGTAAGTCACTTGGAAGGGCATTATATATTGTTCCATTTACATATGTACGTAGTTCTGAATCTCTCCATCCGCCTACATTTGTATCTGTACTATTAAATGAGTGTTGTGT
>CAKONX010000066.1 GCA_934098345.1 uncultured Bacilli bacterium | reverse complement strand
GTATAAAGGTGAATCTATGGAAAAAATAAAAAAAGAACTTTTAAGAATATTACTAGCAATTATAATATTTTTCTATACTTCAATACCAGTACTTGCAATATTAAGAATAATTGGTCTTGAAATAACAAAATCTAACTATAAAATGTTAGTAGTGTATGACTTTATATCATCACTTGTAGTAGCTGTTTTTATAAGTACATTATATTATGATGTAATAATTAATGACTTAAAAAAATTAAAAGACAAGTGTAATGGAAAAATAAGTGTATATTTAAAAAGTATTATGATTGGCTTTCTATTCTTGCTAATAACAAAATTTATATCAGCTTATGTAGTAACTATTATTTGTAATTTATTTAATATAGAAATAACTACTGCTGATAATCAAGCAATAATAGAAAAAATGGTAAAATCAATGCCATTATTAATAACATTGTCTGCCTCACTCTTTGCTCCAATAAGTGAAGAAGTGTTGTTTAGAGGCGGTATAAGAAAACTTATGAATAATTTAGGGGTATTCGTAACTGTAAGTGGACTTATCTTTGGACTGATGCATGTAACAGATAATATTATCTTTATATTAGAAATATTGTTTATTGGAATTATAGTTAATTACTTAATAAATAATAAGAATAATAAAAAATCAGTAATATTATCTGTTATAGCTATAGTCTTAATACTTATAACTTGTGGCTTTATTTATAATTTAGAATTTGGGAATCTAATTATAAAAATAAAAAGCTTAAATATAAGTGAAGCTATAAATAGTATTTCTTATATTGCTTTGGGTATGTATTTAGCTTACCTATATATAAAAGAAGATAATATAATTATCAATATTGGAGTACATGCACTCAATAATATTTTATCAATGATTGCATTGTTGCTTTTAAGTTAATAATAAATTATAATATATCGAAAAAAGAAGTGTGATATATGATGTTTTCAATAGATGATTTAATCTTTATTGCGATTCTACTATGGTTACTTCTTATTTCGGTTCTAGTGTTAAGAGCACTAAAGAATAAGGAGGATATCATGAGTAGTGAAGCAAAATCAAAAAGAGATATGATAGATTTAGAAAGAATAACAAAAAATATAGAAAAAGATTACAAACCAGCAAATATTAATCTAACAAGCTATGAACAAGAACAAGAAGATAATGCAATTATAAGTTATCAAGAACTTTTAAATAGCAAAGATAAAAATCATGTTAATTATGATAATGGTTTTAATAACAAAACAGATATAAATGTAAAAAAAGTTGACTTAAGTAATAATAGTAAAAATGACTTTGATCAAAGTAGAATAAATGTATCTTTAATGAGTTATGAAAAAGAAGAAGCTTTTTTAAAAGCTTTAAAACAATTAAAAATAGATTTAGCTAGATAGCTAAATTTTTTTATACTATAAAGTTATTTAATTTTCTCATTTTTTCTGTTATAATCACATTAGTGATAATATGAAAAAGAGGACTATAATAATTTTAATTTTAGTGTCTATGTGTATTGTATTTGCTGCAGGTTCAGTTACTTTTATTACTTTAGGTGGAGGCATTGTGTCTGAAAATGAATCAGACTATGACGTAATATTCACATCGGCTATATTAGATAATGAAGATGTTTATGATAATGTCATTTCAAGCGATAAAAGGAAAATAACTTTTTCTACTAAAGACTTGACTGAAAAAGGAGATACATCTGTTCTTTCATATGTTGTAAAAAATAATAGTAAAAACTATGATGCAGAAGTAAGGGTAGAATGCACACCTTTAACGAGTGAATATACTTTCTTAAAAAATGAGTTTACAGCTGAAAATAATATAATTGAATCTTTAAGAAGTGAAAGTGGAACAATAACGATCACAGTAAAAAAGATGCCAATGGAAATTATTCATGAAGAATATAAATGTGAATTAGTTGCTGACCCAATTGAAAGAGTTAAATTAGGTTATGCTGGAGAAACAGAATGGACATTTGATTATACTGGAGGAGAGCAAACATTTGTAACTCCAGCTGGCGGAGTTTATGTATTAGAAACTTGGGGAGCACAAGGAGGAGCATCAAATACAACGTATATTGGTGGATATGGAGGATATTCAACTGGTAAAATTGTACTTCCAAGTGATAAGAAAATCTACATTAATGTAGGTGGCAAAGGTGGAACAAATTCAACTGCTAACTCTAAAACAGGAGCTAAAGGTGGTTATAATGGTGGTGGAACTGCTAAAGCAAATACTGGAGTAAACCATTTATATGGAGCTGGTGGCGGAGCAACACACATCGCTTTATCTTCAGGACTTCTTTCAACGTTTGAAAATAACCAAGATGATTTATTAATCGTTTCCGGAGGCGGAGGCGGTGGAAGATGGCAAGCAAACTACGCAGCTGGAAGATATGGTTATGGTGGCTCTGGTGGCGGATACATTGGTGTAACTGCCTATGATATAGCTCATAAACTAAATGTTTATGGTGGTACTCAAGAAGGTCCAACTGAAGGTGGAACAAAAGGAACATTTGGTCAAGGAGGTGTTAGTACAGCTCAAGGTGCTGGTGGTGGCGGCTACTATGGCGGAAACGTTGGTGGACCAGGAGGAGGTGGCTCGGGTTATATTGGGAACTCGCTTCTAACTGAAAAAACAATGTACTGCTATAATTGTGAAGAATCTAGTGAAGAATCAACTAAAACCGTAACTACAACTTGTAAAGAATCAACTGCTACAGAAAACTGTGCTAAAATAGGTAATGGATATGCTAGAATTAGACTCATATATTAAATTAGAGGTATCTCTAATTTTTTATTTACAGTAAAATAAACGTTATCTTTACACTTTTTATTTATATTAAGTTAAATTATTAAAAAAAGTATTATATAATAATAATGAGGTGGAATATTATGCGTGTTATTATTACAGCAGGTGGTACAGGTGGACATATTTATCCAGCTATAGCTATTATTAATAAAATTAAAGAAATGGATTCAACTTCAGAATTTATTTATATTGGAACTCATAATAGAATGGAAAAAGATATTATTCCTACACTTGGAATAAAATATGTTCCTTTAGAAATATATGGTTTATCTACATCAATAAAAATGATGCCAAGAAATGTTAAAAATATATTTTTAATTAAAAAGGCAATTAAAAAATGTATAAGTATTATGAAAGAGTTTAAACCTGATATTGTTATTGGAGTAGGTGGATATGTTACTTATCCTGTAATAGTTGCAGCAAATAAATGTCATATTAAAACATTTATTCATGAACAAAACAGTATTCCTGGAAAATCAAATCGTGCTTTAGCAAAAAGAGTTAATAAAATTGGGGCTAGTTTTAAAGACTCAATGAAGTATTTCCCAGAAACTAAAGTAGTATTTACTGGTAATCCAGTTTCTGAAAACGCTATAAAATGTAAAAAAATTAGTAAAACATCTTATGGATTAAATAAAGATAAAAAATCAGTTTTAATATTTAATGGATCATTAGGTAGTTCAGCTATAAATGAACTAATGATTGATTACTTAAAAAGTGTTGGAAACAAAGACTATGAAGTTTTATATGTAACTGGTAAAAGTTCATATGATAAATTTTCAAAAAATAAATTTCCTAAAAATGTATTTATAGTTCCTTATGTTGAAAACTTAAGTGGGCTTATGAAAGACATGGATGTAATTGTATCACGTGCCGGAGCTTCAAGTGTTGCTGAAATAGAGGCTTTAAGAATACCAGCAATATTAATACCTAGTCCATATGTTGCTAATAATCACCAATATTACAATGCTTTAAGTATGGTTTCTGAAAATGCTGGTTTAATGATAGAAGAAAAAAATTTAAATAAAGATATATTAACTGAAGATATAGAAAAACTTTTAAATGATAAATTATTAATAAAAAATATAAAAGAAAACTTAGCTAAAATAAGTTTAGATAATTCATCAACTATTATATATAATGAGATAAAGAAAATGTTATAGGAGGATATGTATGAGTAAGAATGTTGAAACTAAAATTGTTAAAAAAAAGCGTATTAATTTTGCTAGATTATTAGTTGTAATATTAGTTTTATACATTCTTTCATGCTTTCTAATTTATGTTTATAAAGAACCTGTTAGACATTTTGAAATAAAAGGTAATAATTATGTAACTGATATGGACATTTTAAGAGATGCTAAATTAGACAATTATCCTGCATACGTTTCTTTAAGTAATAAAAAAGTAAATAAACTTTTAAAAAATAATCCTTTAATTAATAAAGTTACTTTAAAACATGGTTTGAATTTTACAATTTATATGGATGTTACTGAAAATATACCAGTATTTATAAATAAGAGCACTAATGAAGTATGTTTATCAGATGGAACAATGATAGAAAATGATAATAAATATACTGGTTTACCAGTTTTACTTAATAATACAACTGAAGAAAAAAGAAAACTATTTGCAAAAAACTTCAGTAAATTAAGTGAAGGTGTTAAAATAATGGTAAATGAAATTGAATATTCTCCATCTTATAATAGCAAAAATCAAATAATAGATGAAAATAGATTTTTACTTTCAATGACTGATAAAAATTTAGTATACGTAACTATTAATAAAATAAATTTGCTTGATTCATACTTAGATATAATAGCAACTGAGAAGTTAACTGATAAAGGAACTCTTTTCCTTGATGGAGATGAAACAAGACATTCATTTAAGAAGTTTGGTGATTGAAATGAAAATTAATTATGATGCATTAATGGAAGAAGAAATAAAGAAACTTGATGGTAGAAAAACATTACTTTTACATAGTTGTTGTGGCCCTTGTTCAACAACATGTATTGAAAGATTGAATAAATATTTTGATGTAACTGTAATATATTATAATCCTAATATTGAACCATTTGATGAATACTTAAAAAGAAAACAAGAGCAAATGAAAGTTTTAAAAAAATTTAATATTAACTTTATTGAATCTGACTATGATAATGGTGATTTTAGAAATTTAACTTGTGAATTAAAAGATGAACCTGAAGGCGGAAAAAGATGTCCAGTATGCTTTAAAATGAGACTTGAAAAAACAGCAAAAGTTGCTAAAGAAAATAACTTTGATTATTTTACAACAACTTTAACTGTTTCTCCTCATAAAGATAGTCAAATTATAAATAAAATAGGTGAAGCTGTAGGAGAAAAATATGGTGTAAAATACTTATACACTGATTTTAAGAAAAAAGAAGGTTATAAAAGAAGTATTGAACTTTCCAAAGAATTAGATTTATATAGACAAAATTATTGTGGATGTCTTTATGGTAAAGAAAAAGGAGAATAATATATAAATTACAAGCTATAGAATTAGAGAAAGGATGGTGAAAATACAAGTATGAATCCAATAGAAAATTTAAAAGATTTAATTATATATCAAAGTCAAAATAAAAAAAATGTTTCAGTAGAAGTTTTATATGACAATGAAGATTTTTGGTTAACTCAAAAATCAATGTCCAAATTATTTGATGTAGAAGTAAATACAATAAATTATCATTTAAAAGAAATATTTAAGTCGGAAGAGCTAATAGAAAAATCAGTTATTCGAAAAATTCGAATAACTGCAGAGGATGGAAAAAAATATAACACAAATTTTTATAGTTTAGATGCAATTATAGCAGTTGGATATAGAGTAAATTCAAAACAAGCAACAGATTTTAGAATATGGGCAACTAATACATTAAAAGAATACATAAAAAAAGGGTTTGTTTTAAATGATGATTTACTAAAAAACGGTCCAAAATATGGAAAAGACTATTTTAAAGAATTATTGGAGAGAATTCGTTCGATTAGAACAAGTGAACGAAGAATATGGCAACAGATAACAGATATATTTGCAGAATGTAGTATAGATTATGATAAAAATTCTGATATAAC
>CAKONX010000065.1 GCA_934098345.1 uncultured Bacilli bacterium | reverse complement strand
TCTATCATATTAATTCCTACTTTCTAATGCTTTTTCTAATTTTTTTAAATTATTTCCATATTTTTTATTAAACCAATCTTGTTTCTCCGAGGATAAAAGTTTTAATCTTTCTGGATTAAAATTATTTCTCATATCACGAACCTTTAGTCTTAATGAATGAATATTACCACTTTCGATTATGTCATCTATTTCTCTATTGTATGCTTCTAATCTTTCTTCTTCAGTCATATTAATTCTTTCACGTTTTGGTTTTGTTACTATAAAAACAGTTTCAACAATGCTTTTATCGATTCCAACTTCCAGTAAGTCTAGAGCTGTTACGTCAGTGTCTTCTATTATATCGTGTAAAAGACCAGCTACTGAAGATATATAGTCATCACTTAAAGAAACTGCATATAAGTGGTTTATATATGGTGCTCCTGATTTATCAGTTATGCCATCAAATACTTGTCTTACTATGATAGCAGCTTTTAAATATTGATCATCACATGCTTTGATATTTTCTAAATCTTCTTTGCTAAAATATCTTAACAACTTATTTTCTTCGGATATTTTACTTGTATCAAATAAATTAACTGAATCAAATATATTTTTAGGTAACGAATTTGCACATATATATTTATCTTTATAGAAATCTATGTTAGTTACATAAATAATATTAAAACCTAGTTGGCTTGCTCGATTATTAAGTTTTCTACTATTATAATAGTAAGAATCAATAATAAGTTTTCTCATAACATCACCTTTCTAATAAAAAAATGGTACCACATAAAGGAGCACTTATGTGCGGTACCATCCTACTTTTAACTTAATTTCGATAACGGCTTACACCGGTAGCTATTAACAACACTAATGAGGAGATTCATAAATATTTATGTTTGTTTACACCAACCACAAACTCTCTTTAAAATAAATTATTTATTACTAGTCTCATATCTTCGCTTTACAATTAAAATTGTATCTTATTTTCTCTATCTAGTCAATATGAATGTCTCTATTTTCGAATGTTTTATCCATTAATATTTCATGGATTTCTTCTTCTTGATTATCTAAATAAATACTCTCAATTCTATCAACTGAACATTTTGAAGCAATTAATATACTTTTTATTTTTTGTACAGCATTTTCAACTGTATCATTTACTACAACATAGTTATAATCTTTAACTTCATTTATTTCTTGATATGCTCTTTTAAATCTTGAAAGAACTTTATCTTTAGTTTCTGTTCCACGACAAGTAAGTCTACGTCTAAGTTCACTCATTGAAGGTGGAAGAATAAAAATACATATCGCTTCAGGTAAAAGTTCACGAACCTTTAGTGCTCCTTGAACTTCAATTTCAAGTATTACATCTATACCACTATTTAATCTATCATCTATGTATTTTTTAGGAGTACCATAATATGCTCCATTATATTCAGCATATTCTAAAAACTCATTATTTTTAATCATTGTTTCAAATTCTTCTTTAGATAAAAAATAATATGTTTCTCCTTCTTTATCTCCAGGTCTAGGTGCTCTTGATGTACAAGAAATACTTAACCAAGATCTTTCATGTATATTTAAAAATTCTTTAATAATAGTTCCTTTACCGGCTCCACTCGGTCCACTTATAACAATTAATGAACCCCTACTTTTTTCTTTAATAACATCCATAAATGTTTCCTCGTTTCTTAAATGTTATTATAGCAAACTTGTTATTAAAATAAAAGATGTTATAATATTTTAGAGGTTTTAATTATGAATGAAAAAAACTTAAATGATTATTATAATAAATTTAATGAAGACAAAAGATTAAAAACAAGACATGGTCGTGTTGAATTTATAGTAACTATGAAATATATAGAAGAAATTTTAAAAAATTATGAGAATCCTAAAATACTTGATTTAGGTGCAGGTTGTGGAGCTTATTCTATTCCTTTAAGCAAGTATTATGATGTTACTGCTTTAGAACTTGTTAAACATAATTTAAAAGTAATTGAAAAAAATTCTAAAAATATAAAATTAATTCATGGAAATGCAACTAATTTAAGTATGTTAAATGATAATAGTTTTGATGTCATTTTAATATTTGGTCCAATGTATCATTTAATATCTACAGAAGAAAAATTAAAATGTTTAAATGAGGCCAAAAGAGTTTTAAAGAAAAACGGTACAATACTTATTTCATACATTATGAATGAATATGCTATCATAAGACATGGATTTAAAGATAGACATATTCTTGAAGAGATAAATAAAATTGATGATAGTTTTCATATTATTTCTAAAGAAGATGATCTTTATTCATATGTAAGACTTGATGACATTGATAAGTTAAATAAACTTGCCAATTTAAGAAGAATTAGAATTATCTCTCAGGATAGCATATCTAACTATATGAGGGAATATATAAATAAATTAAATGATGACGAATTTGAACTATTTATAAAATTTCAATTATCAATATGTGAAAGATATGAAATGCTTGGTTTGTCAACACATGTATTAGACATATTAAAAGAGGATTAGTTTAATCCTCTTTATAGTTTTCCAAAATTTTCATTATACCTACATAAGGTAATGTTACACATGTTTTTCTATTACCTTGTTTATAAGTTTCATCAAATACAATTGCTTCATTTAAAGAAGATTCATCATATTCTTCTTCATTAAGCATTGATTCAAAGTTTTTTATATACTTAAGAGCATCATCAGTAGTTTTACCTATCAAGTTTTTTATCATTATTGATGTAGAAGCCGTGGATATGGCACATGCTTCACCATTAAATTTTATGTCTTTTATAATACACCCTTCAATTTTAATAAATAAATCTATGTTGTCAATACAAGAAACGTTATTTGAATTTACTTTTATGTATCCATCTAAATTTTCACTTGTTTTATTAAATGGATGGGAATAATTATCTAGGATTATTTCTCTTTTATCTATTTCTTCCACGTTATATCATCTCACTTATTATTTTATTTTTATCTTTTAAAAGTTCATATACTTTATCACATTCTTCATATGTATTATAAAAATACATACTTATTCTTACTGTATTTTTTACACCAATTGCACTTTTTAATATCTTAGCACAATGGTTACCAGCTCTAACACATATATGATATTTATTTAAATAGTACGCAACATCTTGAGCAAATACTCCATCTATATTAAAAGCAATTATTCCAGAATCACATTCTTCATTTATGATATTAATATGAGGAATTGTTTTAAGTTTATCAATTAAATATTTTTTTAATTTAATTTCATGAATTGTAATATTATCCATACCTATTTTATTTAAGTATTTAATAGTTTCTCCAAAACCAATAACTGATGCAATGTTTGGAGTTCCAGCTTCTAAACGATTTGGTAAATCTTTTAAATAAACTTCATCTATTGAATCAAAAGATTCATTCATTCCGCCACCATAATTAACTGGTTCCATACTTTCTAAAAGTTCTTTTTTTCCATAAAGTACGCCTAATCCAGTTGGACCACACATTTTATGGGCAGAAAATGAAAGGAAATCACAGTCAAGTTCTTTTACATCAGTTTTTATGTGAGGAACACTTTGAGCACCATCAACTACGACAAATATATTGTGTGCATGAGCGTATTCACATATTTCTTTTATAGGTCTTATATCTCCAACAACATTAGTTATATGTGCTAGAGATATTACTTTAGTATTAGGAGTGATTGCTTTAATTACATTGTTTAAAGTAACATGTAAATTAGAGTCTAATTCTATATTTTTGACTATTATGCCATTTTTACGTGCAAGCATAAACCATGGTAAAACATTACTTGCATGTTCAGATAATGTAATAAGAACTTCATCGCCTGCTTCAAGATTATTTCCAAAGAATCCATTCACTATCATATTTAAAGATTCAGTTGCTCCACTTGTGAAAACAACTTCATCCATTTCAGCATTTATAAATCTAGAAACAAGTTTTCTTGAATTTTCGTATTCAACATCAACTTTATAAGAAATGTCATAATCTCCTCTATGAGCATTAGCTGAATATTTTGTATAGTATTCCGTCATTTTGTTTATTACACACTCAGGTTTAAATGTTGTTGCTCCATTATCTAAATATATAATATCACTTTCAAGCATTGGGAAATCTTCTCTATACATAAGATACACCTCCTATTCATTTTCATTATTTATTTTTATATCATATTTTTTTATTAATCCATATTTATATGAATCTATAATTAATTTTTTAGCATATTCCTCTTTAATTCCTTTTGTTTTTAAATAGAAAAGATAAGATTCATCTATATTAGTTATTGCATTACTATGGTTTGCTATAACATTACGTGAACCAACTTTTAATATTGGTTCTACATGAACTATACCACCTAAATTTAATATTTTTATTGTTTCATTTATTTCATTATCAATTGTTTTTTCTTTATCTATAGAAGTTACTTTAATAGAAGCCAATCCACTTACAGCTCCATTAATTATAATATCACTTTTAGAGTTTGATCCATTCATTTCTAAAACTAAATCTAAATTATAAGAATATTCTACATCTATATTAGATACATATTTTAATGTTGTATTGTCAGTTTGTTTAATTGTCAATTTTAGATTATTTTCAATTTCACAGAAATTTACTATTTCTAAACTAGAATTACTTATTAAGTTAAATGTAAGTTCACTTATATTTTTATTTACAATGTATGCAGTTACATGCCCATTAATTTCAAAATTATTAACAGATTCATCTATATAATAATTATCTCCATCCAATAATATTTTATTCTTCATACTATTTTTCACTCACTTCATACGCACTAAAGCCAAATTTCTCAATGTCATTTGCAAGGGTATTATCACCTATTTTAACAATTTCACCGCCACTTAATATAGCAACTCTATCTGGCTTAATATATTCTAATATATTTGTATGATGAGTAATAATTAAAATTGATACAGAATCATCTTTATATTCCATTAATGAAGCACTTAAGCTTTTTAAACTATCTACATCTAAACCACTATCTAGTTCATCAAGTAATATAAGTTTAGGTTCTAGTACATATAAATGTAGTATCTCGTTTTTCTTCTTTTCACCACCACTCATACCTTCATTAACGCCTCTATGAATGAAACTTGCAGGTATATTTAGTTTTTTACATATTTCAGTGACTTTTTTATTGAATTCAAATATATCAACATGTTTACCAGTTTTACATTCTAATGCACTTCTTAAAACATCTGCATTACTTATTCCTTCTAGTTCAATTGGATTTTGAGCAAGTAAGAATATTCCTTTACGACTTCTTTCATCAGTTGAAAGAGATAATAAATCTTCACCATTGTATAAAACAGTTCCACTTAAAACTTCATAAGTTGGATCTCCCATGATAACTTTACAAATTGTACTTTTACCAACACCATTTGGTCCCATAAGAGTAACAATTTCACCATCATTTATATCTAAGTTAAAATCATGTAATATTATTTTATCATTAACTTTAACTGTTAAATTTTTTATACTTAACATAAAAACCACCAAGATAATTATAATTTAATCATATAAAAAAAGCAATAAACTATTGCTTAATCTAATTTTGGTCTATTTAGTAAACTTTTACTTTGTTCTTCAAAACCGGCCTCTTTAACAATATTTGCTGTCATTGTTTGGTAAGATAGACTTTGATTTTTTATTTCATTTAAGTAAATTGATGCTTGTATCAAAGTTTCTTTTACTTCTTCTTTATCTCTAATTTCAGCAATAGATTCAACTATTTCACGAGTTATGTTATACTCACTTATTAAACTATCAATAGAAGAAGAAAAATCAACCGAATTTCTAATAGTTTGATTTAAGATTTCAATTTTATTCTCAGCTTCTAAGACTAAACCAACAGTATCTTCATATAAAAGAGTTTTAGGTAATCTATTTGGATCAAATATTAAACTTTTTAATTGAACAGTTCTTGATTCAATTGTAGCACGTTCACCATTTTCTGACTTATCAAAATAAAGTGACATACGATAAACTGATTCGTGTGTTTTATATTTTATACTATTTTTATCATAATTGGGAACTGCATAAATATTTTCTAAAAATTGAAAGTCACTTAATCCAAGATTTGAACGATTTATATGCATACTATATTCACT
>CAKONX010000064.1 GCA_934098345.1 uncultured Bacilli bacterium | reverse complement strand
TGAAAAAGGTGCACAACCCAATGTGGTAAGCATCGCGTCCTAAAGAAACTTTGCTTCTCACTAAATAAAATATAACACGAACTTTACAAGTTTTCAACAGAAAAATTTGACAATCGGGGGGGGTATTATATACTAAAAATAGAAAAAAATAGAGGAGTTGTGAACAATGAAAAAGCATGTAGGATTGGTAGTAATAGTCATGTTAATGTGTGTAGGATTTGCTGCTATATCAACAACTTTAATAATAAATGGAAATGCAAAAGTTTCTGAAAATACAGAAGACTTTAGTGTTATTTTCACTGCAGCAACATTAGATGGAACTGATGTATATGCAAATGTAATAAGTGAAGATAAAAAAACAATTACATTTCAAACAAATGATTTAATGTCTTTAAATCAATCTTCAGTACTAAATTATGAAGTAACAAATAATTCAAGTAATTATGATGCAGAGGTGACTGTTAATTGTAAAGTAAAAGATAATGCAACAGCTAAATACACAAGTATAAAAAATGAACTAGAAGGAAATGTAACAGTTATAAAAGCAAAAGAAACTTTAAATGGAACATTAACTGTAACATTAAATAAAACATCTACTGAAGAAGTAAGAGAAGAGTATGTATGTACACTTATACTTAACGCGATTGAAAGAAATGAATTAGGTGTTGCTCCAATAAACTTATATAACATGATAAAGGATAATGCAAATACGACAACAGTGATAGATTATAAAGTACGTTCAGGAGTAAGCGGAACAAATGGCATATACACAACCACCGCGACTGATGGTAATATAACGGTATATTATTATAGAGGAGATGCCGATAAAGTAAATAATAATATTATATTTAATAATATGTGCTGGAAGATAATAAGAACAACAGAGACAGGTGGAGTAAAAATAATATACAATGGAACACCAACCGATGGAAAATGTGAAATTCAAACCGGTGATAATACTCAAATTGGGAAAAGTGCATTTAGTAGGAGTGGAGTAGATAATGCATATGTAGGATATATGTATGGAACAACTGGAAGTAGTACATATGCGGCAACACATGCAAATACTAATGAATCAACAATAAAAAAATATATAGATAATTGGTATAGTCAAAATTTTGACGAAACTGCAGCTAGTAAATTAGAAGATACAGCATTTTGTAATGATAGAAGTACAAAAGCATATAATGCAAGCACGATAGGAGATAGAGACTATTCACCATATGGTGCTTTAGGATATGGAAAAAATAAAACATTATATGGAGCAGCACATCGAGCATCATATCAGTCGAACAATCCAAATCCAAGTCTAGCATGCCAAAATGATAATGATAAATTTACGGTTAATAGTAAAAATGGAAATGGAAAGTTAACATATCCAGTTGGATTAATAACATTAGATGAAGTAGTATTTGCAGGCTTTAACACATATTATTCAAATACAAGTGATTTTCAAGATACAACAAATTACTTATATACGAACAGTTATTATTGGGCATTCTCCCCTGTGATGCTGCATACTGATGGTTATGCTCGTGTTGGCGATGTCGCTAGTACTGGTCATATAAACGAAACTTTTGTGTACAATGCTATTGGTGTTCGCCCAGTAATTTCATTAAAATCTGGAACAACTATAGAACAAACTGGTTCTGGTACAACTACAAATCCATATATTGTAAAATAAATTTATTTAAAGATAACTTCGGTTATCTTTTTTTATATCTTTTATAGAATATATTATTTCTTTATGTTATAATTAATAAAGAATAGGAGTATGATTATATGTCTGGTGATTTTAGTACATTACTAACTATTACATATGCTATTATTACTGTTGGTGTAGTAATAAGTGTAATATTGATTATTATTAGAAATATAAAAAATCAATTTAATAATACTCTTGATAATCTTGAAAGAAATAAAAACTTAATTATAAGTGGTTCTATATTAAGTGAACTTAATAAAGTTGAATCATTAATTAATAATAAAGAATTAGAATCTAAATTTAATTATTGGAAAAGTATTTTTAAAGAACTTAAAGATAAAGATGTAATACATATAAGTGATGAATTAATTGAAGCCGAAGAAAAAGTTAATAAGAAAAAATATAAAGAAGCAAATGAATATTTAGCAAATGTTGAATTTGATATATATATTGCTAAAAGTAAAGCAAGTAAATTACTTGAAGATATACAAGAAATAACTTTATCTGAAAAGAAAAATAGGGAAATAGTTACTAAATTAAAAAGTGAGTATCGCAATATATTCTTACATTATAATAATGGTAATAATAAAGACGATTATTCTTTAATAGAAGTACCTTTGGAACTTCAATTTGAAAATGTTGATAAATTATTTTCAGCGTTTGAACTTGCTATGGAAAATAATGTTTATTCAGAAGTAGGTAAAATTGTTAAAGCGTTAGATGATACAATTGGTAATTTAAAAATTGTTATTGAAGAAGCACCAAGTATAATTCTCATGGGTAAAAACTTAATTCCAACTAAAATTGAAGAAGTAAGTAAAATAAATGAGAAAATGAAAAGTGAAGGATATAATTTAGACTATTTAAAAATTGAATATAATATAAGTGAATCTGAAAAGAAAATTGCTGATATATTTGATAGACTTAATGTCTTAAATTTAGAAGATTCTATTTTTGAACTTAAAACTATAATGGATTATTTTGATAGATTATATGCTGATTTTGATAAAGAACGTGTTGCAAAAAAAATGTTTGACGAGTATATTAGAAGTGTTTTAATTAAATGCAAGAAGTTAAAGAAAATAGTTAATAATTTATCAAATAAAATTGATGATATTAAATATAGTTATGATTTAACTGATGATGATGTCCATATAATAAGTGAAATTAAGTCAGAAATAATGGAATGTGAAACAGCATATGATTTACTTGTTAATAAGTATCGTGAAAAAAATACAGCTTATTCTAGACTTACTAAGGAAATGGAAAATATAAATGCTAAATTATTAAAATCAGAAGATAAACTTGATTATACATTAAGAAGTTTAGGATCTTTAAAAGAAGATGAAATAAGAGCTCGTGAACAATTAGATGAAATAAAAGTTATTCTAAAACAAACTAAGAGTCATATTAATTCTTATAAATTACCAGTAGTTCCTAAAAACTATTATGTAGAGTTAGATGAAGCTAATGAAGCAATTAAAAATATGATTTTAGAATTAGAAGAGAAACCAATTTCTATTAAAACTTTAAATACTAGAGTTGATACTGCTAGAGATTTAGTTTTAAAAGTGTATAATACATCATTAGAAATAGTTAAAACAGCATCTATGGCAGAAAATGCAATTGTATATGGTAATAGATATAGATTTAATAATAATATTAATAATGGTTTAACAAAGGCGGAAAAAGAATTTTTTAAAGGAAACTTTAAAAGTGCTTTAGAATATGCAATTAACTCTATAAATGTAGTTGAACCTGGTATTTATAATCGTTTAATAGATGCTTATAAGAAGGAAAGAGAAGCGGTGAAGTAATGGTATATTTAGATTATTCAGCAACAACTCCTGTTTTACCAGAGGTATTAGATAGTTACAACAAAGTTACTGAAGAATATTTTGGAAATCCAAATAGTTTGCATAGTTTAGGTGTTAAGTCTCATGAACTTTTAGAAAGCGCAAATAAACAAATATGTGATCTTTTAAAAATTAAAGAAGATGAATTTTTTTATACAAGTGGAGCAACTGAATCCAATAATTTAGCAATTATTGGAGCTGCTTTAACATATAAAAGATATGGAAATAGAATACTTGTTTCAACTATGGAACATCCAAGTGTTTATGGAATATGTAAACATTTAGAAAAATTGGGTTTTGTAATTGATTATGTTAATGTTACTAATGAAGGAGTAATTGATTTTGATGATTTAAAAAATAAAGTTACTAAAGATACAATTTTAGTTAGTATATGTGCAGTTAATTCTGAAGTAGGTGTAAGACAACCTTTAAAAACAGTAAGACAAGTTATTAGAAAGAATAATGAAAATTGTATTCTCCATAGTGATATGACTCAAGCAATTGGTAAAGTTAATATTAATGTAAATGATGCTGATTTAGCTACTATTAGTAGTCATAAGATATATGGACCTAAAGGTATTGGACTTTTATATAAAACTAGAGGCTTAGTTTTAACACCACTTTTATATGGACATGATGATTCTTTAGTACCTGGAACTCCAGCTTTACCTTTAATAGTTTCTTTTGCAAAAGCTTTAAGGCTTGCTTTAAAAGATATAACTAAAAAGGAAGAAACAGTTAAGAAACATTATGACAAAATAGTCGAACATTTAAGTAATAATTATCCAAATGTTATTATTAATTCAAGTAAATATTGTATACCACACATTTTAAATATAAGTTTGATGGATATTAAACCAGAAACATTTATCCATGCTTTAGAAAAAGATGAAGTATATGTATCTAGTAATACAGCTTGTTCTAAGGGCAAGAAAAGTGAATCTGTTTATCAAATGACTCATGATGATAAAAGAAGTGAAACTACTATTAGAATAAGTATTTCACCATATACTTTACCTAGTGAAATCACAGAATTTTTAGAATCTTTTGATAAACATTATAATGAATTAATTAAATTAGTTTAAATAGTATTTTATGATGTTATTATATATAACATAAAAAAGTGAATTAAGGGAATTTTAATTCACTTTTTTGTGCGTTTAAAAGTTTTTTAGGTTCTAATTTTGTCGACATTTGTCGAGTCTATTGACGGGTAAATTTAAAACTTTATAATAACCACTCGAGAAGCAAGGAAAAGATGTTTATCACTTTCTTATATGTAGGACGTAAATTTCAGCAAAGGCTGTAGTAGGGAAGTGATTTATAGTGTTTAAGAAATCATTTAAAACCGATGTTTTAATTGTTACTCTTTTCGTTATAATTTTTATATTACTTCTGCTTTTATATAAAAGTAGATAAAAGTAAAATAAAAAAGCACCTTTTCTTTTGAAAAAGGTGCACCCCAAATGGTGGTAAGCATCGCGTCCTAAAGAAACTTTGCTTCTCACTAAATTAAATATAACATAAACATTACAAGTTTTCAATAAAAAAGTTGGTGGATGTAAAGGGTAATATGGAATTGGAGAGGTTAAAATTAAATCTGAATCAAATGACTTTGATATGATTTTTATAAGGTAAATAAAAGGAATTTTAATTCATTTTTTTAAAAATATTAATTATATAAAGACATTTCGTAAGAAATTTGATACAATTTTTATAGGTTTGAAGGTGAAAATATGAGTAAAATAATATTAACAGGTGATAGACCTACAGGTAGACTTCATATAGGTCATTACGTTGGTTCTTTAAAAAGAAGAGTTGAACTAATGAATAAGGGAGACTATGATAAGTTCTATATTGAAATAGCAGATGCTCAAGCTTTAACAGATAATTATGATAATCCTGCTAAAATTAGAGAAAATATTTTGGAAGTTGCAATTGACTATTTATCTTGTGGAATTGATCCTAGTAAAGTAACAATATTTATACAATCAGGTATTCCTGCTTTATGTGAACTTACATTTTATTATATGAATTTAGTAAGTTTATCTAGATTAGAGAGAAATCCTACAGTTAAAAGTGAACTAAAAATGCGTAAGTTTGAAAGTATTCCAACTGGATTTTTAACATATCCAATAAGTCAAGCTGCTGATATAACTGGATTTGATGCAACAATTATTCCTGTTGGTGATGATCAACTTCCTATGATTGAACAAACAAGAGAAATTGTTAGAAGCTTTAACTCTATTTATGGAAAAACTTTATACGAACCAGAAGCAGTTTTACCAGAAAATGAAACTTGTAATAGACTTCCTGGTATAGATGGAAAAGCTAAGATGAGTAAAAGTTTAGGAAATGCGATTTATATTTCAGATACACCTGAAGTAATTAAAGAAAAAGTAATGAAGATGTATACAGATCCAAATCATATTAATATAAGTGATCCTGGATGTGTAGAAGGAAATATGGTATTTACATATTTAGATGCATTTGCTAAAGATGAAGATTTTGTTTCATTTGCACCAGAATATAAAAATTTAGATGAAATGAAAGAACATTATAAACGTGGTGGTTTAGGAGACGTTAAAATTAAGAAATTCTTAATAAATG
>CAKONX010000063.1 GCA_934098345.1 uncultured Bacilli bacterium | reverse complement strand
AGAGATTCGAACTCTAGACCCACTGATTAAGAGTCAGTTGCTCTACCAACTGAGCTAAGGAGACATCAGTAAGTACTCATTCATTATAACATAATTTTTTTAAAAATCTAGTATAAATTTAAAAAAATTTAAATAATTGTAAATTTTTCTTAAAAATATGTTAAAATGATACTATAAGTTAGAATAGAAGAGGGATAAAGTGATGATTATATGAATGAAAGAAAAATTAATTATGCAAGCATATTTTTTGTGACAGTTATTATTGTAGGTGGAGTAGTATTGTTGATGCTTTTATTAAAATATATTAATAAAGATAAGAAATATTCTGAAAGTTCTAGCACTACTACTAAAATTACTGAAGAAGCTAAAACAAATAATAAAGGATATTATAGATCTTTTTATACTCCAGGTCATGTTGGAGAACTTGCTTTAGCTACATTTTATGATAAAGAAAATGATACTTATACAGATGTTGATATTAAAGGAATACGTTTTTTAAGTGAAGAAGAAGCTGGATCCTTAAGTGATGAAAAATTAAATGATGGTTTTGTTTATCAAGGATTTGAGTATGAAATAAGCTTTAATGATTTAGAATACTTAAAAAGTCCAATAGAACCAATTATGAATGTTGGTGTCTATAATGATTTGGGTTACAATTTATTAACCTTTAATGGACATAATTATGTTATTAAAGTTAAAACTATATATGATGGTCAAAAAATTAGAAATAATGAGTCAAAAACTCTAAAAATAGTGTATCAATATCCTAAAGATTTATCTTATACTTTATGCTTTGGATATGAAGAAAAAAAATTGAGTTGTTTTGTTAAATAATAATTTACTTGAGTAATTATTTATGTTAAGATTTATATGATAGGAGAGTTGTATATGAAATCAAGAAAAGGTTTTACATTAGTTGAATTGTTAGTAACAATTATTTTATTAGGTGTTGTAGCTACAGTTATAATATTTAATGTTACAAATGTTTCTAAAAATTCTAAAAAGACAGAGTATGAAAGGTTTGTTGCTTCGATTAAATCGTCTGCATCATTATATGCTGATATGAATCCGGAAGCATTCCAAGATTTATATGTTAATAAATCTTTCATATATATTACAGTTGGAGATTTAATTAATTCAGGATTAGTTGATGAAAAAATTAAAAATCCATATACAGGGGAGAATGCGGGAAAAGATGAACTTGTTAAAGTAAGTTTGGATACAACAAGTGAGGCATTAACATTTGAATATCCAATCGATAAAAGCAAGGATACAAAACAAGAAGTATTTATGGTCGCTATAAACGATTATGTTGTTTGGGGCGAACCATATGATTGTATGCAAGGTATAGGAAGTTATAAACTTGCACTTTCAGATGAGGAAGGTAATTTAATAACTGATGTTAATAAATTAACAAATGATTATCACTTGGCATGTTCTATGCCAGCTGACTTTACAAAAGAGTCTGATGGAAGATTCTCAACAACTACATCAGGAACTTATGATGTAACTTACACTTGGTTAACTGAAAGTGGTATTAAAAAGAGTTATATAAGAAAATTAAAAGTTAATCCAAAAGTTAAACCGACTTTTAAAACATATTTTAAAGGTGAAGAAATTTATACAGACTTTGAAGATTTAACTAAAGGTAAAGATATTATTACTCCAGAATATAATGCAAGTGAAGATAAATGGTATTATTTAACATATAAACCATATGTTGAAGGAGCAGATGCTGAAACTGTTAAATTTAACATTAAAGCTCAAGCAATAAATCCTGATGTCAAAGATGCATTTTATGTTGCTGGAAGTGATAAAAATTTAATTCCATTAGATGATACAACAACTTATGATGCATATGATGGTGAAGTTCAATATACATTATATACTTTAGTAACTGGTCACTACGACAAAAATTATACTTATGATGCAGAAGGAAAAGCAAATATGCGTCAAGAGTTAGTTGTTCCGGAAGAGTATATTTATGAAATAGACGGAAAAAATGCACATGTATTAAGTAAAGATAATCAATTATGGACAACTGATAAGACATTTAGAATTCAAGATAAAATAGGTGCAAATAATAATCCAATATATTCTAAATTTGGTATTAAAGCATTTGAATATAGATTAGTTGAAGATACTGAAGAACCTAACAAAGAAGATGCAAGTATTGAAAACTATGTGTTTAACAAGATATCAAATAATGAAACGAATAAAAATGTTGATATAAGACATCCAAGTGATCAATGTAAAAAAGGTATGAAAAAAACTTATATTTATTTCAGAGCAATCAATAATAATGGATATGTTGGTAAATGGACAAAGATGTATAGCTATTTAACTAATCAAGTGGATTTACTTGTATTAACTGATAGTAAAATAGGTGGAAGTGACAAATCAACATGTACTGACTGTAATACATGCTGTAAAGCAGGAAGTAATTCGGCTAATTGTTATTTCTGTAATCAAATTAAATATGTTGATTTATTAGGCCATAGATTTATTGTTCTAGAAAGAACTTCTGAAGGAAAAATAATTGCATTATTAGAAGATTATTCAAGCACTTGTGTTGCAACTTCTAAGATTGAATATAAAGACTGGGGATTATTAACTTGTGATGGTTGGTTCTATGGTACATATAGTCAAACCTCAGCAGTAGTTGAAAACATAGTTACCAAAGCTAAGGATATGTTAAAAGATGTTCCTAGTGAATATTTTGCATTCTTTATGCTTGATAGTGAATCTCGTCAAGTTGGTGTTATTACTAGAGAGGAATTCCAAAAATATAAAAAAGGTGTGTATGGTCCGATAGCAAGTTGGACAGTTTCAAGATATACAACATCTCATACTTCGTACGTTACAAGACCTTTTAGACATGGAAATTCAACGACATATAATAATTCTTATTATTATGTAGCTGTAGGTAGTTCAGTAGTTCAAAAATATTATGGTGACTGTGTAAAAATCAGACCTTTAGTACATTTTAATCCAATATATACTTGTACAGGTTCGGGTACATCAGAAGATCCGTTTAAGATTTTATAAGGAGAGTAACTTATGAAAAATAATGAGAATAAAGAGCTAAATAAGAAACAAAGACTATACTTGATAATTGCTAGTATTCTAGCAATTATCGCTATAGTAGTTTGTGTATATATGTGGTTAGTGCAAAAGGGAGAAATTGGTAATAAAAATATTTATGATACTCCAGTTAACAAAAACTTTTCATTTTTAGTTGACAATGATCTTGAAGAATTATATAACGATGATATTATGTCGAGTCAATATGAAATATATAATAATATTTTAAAGGAATTTAAAAATAAAAAATATACAATAGATAATCCTTATGTAATACATAATCCTTTTTTTACAAGTCCTCAAACAGCGTTAGTTTTGTTTAGAACTTCTAAAAAAGAAGGAATAACTGTTACTATTAAAGGAAAACATAATGATGATTTAAAAGTAAATTTCGAAAAAAGTAAGGAACATATTTTACCAATTTATGGTTTATATGGAAATTATACTAATAAAGTAATTATTGAGACTGAAAGTGGTGCTAAAAAGGAAATTGAAATTCAAGTTGATGAACAAGTACCGAGTGCAGATGCAACAGTTTTGGAAAATAAAATAGAAAATTCAAATGGTGAATTTTATTTTGGAACTTCCTCTTTGGGAACTGGAAATATTGCTATTGATAATTATGGTGAAACACGTTGGTGGTTAGATATTGGATATACTAAAGGTATGACAATGCTTCAAAATGGTCATTTATTGCTTTCAAATGCTGATAATGGTCCGGATATAACTTCTACTAGTGGAGTAGTAGAACTTGATATGCTTGGTTTTGTATATAAAAATTATGATGTTGAAGGTGGATACCATCACGATGGATATGAAATGGAAAATGGTAATTTAATCATTTTAACATCTAATCCGAATAGAGAATCTATTGCAGATTATATAGTAGAATTAGATAGAAAAACTGGAAAAGTTGTTAAAAATTGGGATTTAAAACAAATTGTTTCAAACATTGATCCAAATTTGATAGAAGAAAGTGCAATTACTTGGGGATGGATTAATGGAGTATATTATGATAAAAATACAAATTCATTAATCTTGTCTGTTAGAAATCAAAATTCTGTTGTTTCTATAAATTATAAAACAGGTAATATTAATTGGATCTTGGGTGAGGCAAAATATTGGTCTTCAAATTTTGATAGTTATTTGATCAAAGGAGTAGGAGACGATTTTATGTATCCAATGGGACAACACTCAGTAAGCTTAACAAGTGATGGAAAGCTATCAATATTTAATAATGGATATAATGCAAATCATGAACAAACTGTGTCATGTAAAAGTCTAAAAAATAATGAATCATATGCAATGATATATAATTTAGATTTAAAAAATATGACAGCAACAGTTGACTGGAAATTTGGAGGGCAAGAATACTTTTCATATGCTTTATCGAGCTTTACATCAGCAGCTAATGGACACAAGGTATTTAATTCTGGTTGGCATTTTACTGATGAAGTTGCTTATGATGATCCTGGATGTAACCAATTTAGTAATGATAAATATGATGCTTATATAATTGATTTTGACGAAAATAATAATATTGTTAATAAATTAAAAGTTCCTCAATCAAAATTTGAGGTGATTAAAGCTAATATTTACAATTTGGAAAGTGTTTCGGTTAAACCTAAAACTATAACAACTGTATCAAATTATAAAGTTGATAAGGGATTATATTTAATTTCTTATGAAGTTGATGATTATATTGAAATGTCTGAAAAGGAAACAATTAGCTATAAAGAAAGTACAGTACAAGAAATAGCATTTGACTTGCATAATAATAAATTCAGTTTAGTCGGTGGATTCATGGATGATACATCTCTTAACATAATTTTAATTGCTCCAAATGGTAAAGGTTATAAATATGTTTTAAAAGAAAAAAACCAAGACATGAAGAAATTTATTAACTTGTCAAAATTGAAAAAAGGTAGATATTATTTATTTGTTGACTTTAATGATGAAAAATTCAATATGGCTAAATATATTGACATAGAATAGGTATAACTATGAAGAAAATAATATTTTTTATTACATTATTATTAGTTCCTTTCTATTGCTATGCTGAGGAAATTGATATAAATGTAAATAATACTGATGAAGCTATAAAAGCAATTGATGAAGTCTATAATGACAGGGAACCTGGTAAATTTAATGTTAGGTTCTCTGAAAATTCTGTTGATGTAGATAGAGTAAATGAATATTATAAAGAAAAGTACATGACTGATATAAGTATTAATACATATAAATATAGTGATTATGCATATATTCAACCAATTAGATTTCTTCCTATATTAAATGAAAATTCTTTTTACTTAGATAATTTAAATAAAAAAATAACAAAAGAAGAAGAACAAAAATTAGAAAAATTTACCGAAAAATTTTTACCTTTATTTAAAGGTAAAACAGATTATGAAAAAATTTATATGGCTTATAGTTATATAAGTACATATGCTGTTTATCAAAGTGAAGGAACGTTTGAAAATTTAATAGATGCTTATGTAAGTGCATATGATGTTTTAATTAATTATAAGACTGTATGTTTAGGCTCAGCAACAGCATTTTCTTATCTTATGGATAAATTGGGAATTGAATCTTATATTGTTGATCAAATAGGTGGTTATGATTCAGAAAATAGAACTTATTATTCTGTACATACATATAATGTTGTTAAACTTGATAATAAATGGTATATAGTGGATATAAAATATGGAAATGATTTTAGTGGTCTTTTAATTGGTAATAAAAATTATCAAAATGATAAATATAATTATGATGTTGTTATAAGTGAAACAGATTATGAAAGACCTGAATTTAGTTATACTTTTGATAATGATAAAATTAATTCAATTATAAATAATTTAGATAAAGAAGAAAAGAAGGATAAAAAAGAAGAAAAGAAAGACGAAAGCATTTATTATATAGTATTAGTTCTTATTTTGATAATAATATTGCTAGTAATAATATTGTTTACAAGAAAAAAAGATTCTATAAAATCTAGTGTGAAGAAGAGATGATTAAAAAATCATCTCTTTTCATGTGATATTATGGAGTAAATAATGGAAAGGTACTAAAAATGAAAGATCAGATAATTAGTAAGATATATTTTATTAAGTGTTATTTCAGCTTTAGGAATAATGAATTTTTAAATCATAAAAAAACTCACAATTGTGAGTTACTAACTTATTAATGGCGGAGTAGGAGAGATTTGAACTCTCGCGCCAGTTGCCCGACCTACACCCTTAGCAGGGGCGCCTCTTCAG
>CAKONX010000062.1 GCA_934098345.1 uncultured Bacilli bacterium | reverse complement strand
CATCTAGACCTTCTTCATTGCTTACTTTATTCAACCAATAATTAATAATTTCAAAATCTTTTATGTTAAAATACTCAACATTTTTTGGAATCTTATCGACTATCTCATCTACTTGTTTAGATATTTCTTTATCATATTTATATTCAATATCTAAAACATGAGTTTCTTTATCCATAGCGTCTGAAAATGTACATCTTGTAAAAGTGTCATTACAATCAGAAAAATAAAGTTGTGAATTTTCATTATAAGGATATTCACCTATAATGTAATAAGCTTCATCAAGGTCTCTTGGTGCTGGAGCATTGATTACTATCTTTCCTTCCTCTTTTACGTATTTTTTAAATGTTTCTCCATAGTTTTCAGCTTTTGTTACCATTGGTACTAAACTTATTGCTATAGAACAAGCTACTGCAAATTTGCAAATTATATTTTGTTTATTCATATAAACTCCTCCTGCTTTAAGAATACCACTATAGACACTCTTTTTCAATATTTATTTAGATTTTATAAGTTTAATTTTATTAATAATAATTCCAAAAATTGAGACAATTAAACCAATTATATAGAAGAATATGTTATCACTTGTTTTAGGATTTTCTATTTCAGATTCATTTTCTTTTTCTTCTTCTGTTTCTTTAGTTTCTTTTAATTTGTAAGATATTTTTACATCAATATCTTCTTCACCACATATAAATTTTAATATATTATCATTTACTAAATTTAAACTTTCTTTTCCATTTATTAAGATACTTTCAAGTCCGTATCCATCATTAGGTACAAGTTTAAGAGTTACTTCATCTCCTGATAAAGCTTCAGTTGTTGATAGTTCATATTTTCCTCCTTCATTTACCGAAGCTTTTATATTAGCCATAAAATATGCATAAATATCATCAGTACGTTGAACATTATAATCAGCCAATGTTCTTTCATCTTTAAGAACTTTATCTTTAAATTTAATAACTAATCTTTCTTTAGGTAATTTAGTCCTGCTAGAATACATTTCTTTAATATTCTCTATAGATTCTCCACTTTCAAAATTAAAAGGGAATTCATCACCTTTATAATTTATTACATTTTTAAACTTTTTTTCAAATACTTCAAGAAGTTCATTTTCATTCAAATCTAATGATGTTAATACAGTATCATTAGTTAATTCTTTATTCTTAAAGAATACATATTTAGCATTTAATTTATCTTTTAATGATTGTACTGTATAAGGAGAATCTATTTCTACTTTTGTTGTTCTATAAGTATCAAATCTTACTTCAAATAAATAAGATAATTTATTATAAGATTTATTTTTAAATAAGTCTTTATCTAAGTAGTTTAAAAGAATACGATGGGATCCACAAATAGAACCATTAAATATATCTTTTATTACTTCCCATTTATTTCCAGTTAAGTCAATATCAGCGTTAACATTAAAGTGTTTTCCTTCAAAAGTAAGGTTTTCTTTATTTACTAAATATGCAAGTCCAGCTAGCTCTTTAGCATTATTAATATCATAATAATTAGCAGTTTCTACATACCAACTAGTATCATAGTTATTTGTATCCAACCAACTTGCAGCAAAAGTATTATATGGAAATAAAAGTATACTTGATATAGCTGCAGTAGCAACAATTCTTTTAAATGGATTTATTTTTTTATAATCAGGTATTTCTAAAACTTTTATTTTGTCAAAAGAATATGTCCCTTTGTGTGTTAAAGAAATACTATAAATAGAATCATCTCTTTGATTATCAAAATTAAATGTATAAAAATTATTATCATCTATAAAAGGTATTTTTAAAATACAATAATTTTCTTTATTAACTTTTTCTCTTCTTTTTAAATTACCATCTATATCTATATATAACTTTCTAGGAGCTAATAATTCACTTTCAAAAGCTTTGACTGAGTCTTTTAAACTTTCTGTAAAAAATACATAATCATCTTTTGAAATTATAGCTTTGTCTTTTAAAATACTTTCTACATTTTCTTTCAATGTATAATGATATAAATATTTTGTTCTTGGGTTTATCTTTTCAATTTTCATAAAACTCTCCTTACTTATAATATAACATTATCGTATTTAGGTTTACAAGATTAATTTAACATAAAAAAACAGCTAAAATTAGCTATTTTGATCTAGATCTTCAAGTTTATATGTATAATATCCTTCATATTGATAACTAGTATCAATACCTTTCATAAAAACTAATCTATCATTTACTTTATCTGTAAGCGCATTTTGAAGTAGCAGCTTTATTTCTGTATCTTTTACAGGGCTTCTTTCCATAGCAAGTAAATAATCTTCTTTATCCACTTTGCTCCAATCAATAACCTTATTTAATTCTTTTTTTAAAATCATATCTAACCAGATACGTGTACTTCTTCCATTACCTTCTCTAAATGGATGTGCAATATTCATTTCAACATATTTTTTTACTATATCATCAAAGTTTGTTTGAGGCATATCATCTATTTTTTTTAATACTTCTTCTAAGTACATACATGATGCAAATCTAAAATTACCTTTAGCAATATTCTCTTTTCGTATTTTACCTGCAAATGAATATATATCCTCAAACAAGAATTTATGTA
This sequence comes from uncultured Bacilli bacterium, assembly GCA_934098345.1. Lineage (GTDB taxonomy): Bacteria > Bacillota_I > Bacilli_A > RF39 > UBA660 > CAG-582. The sequence continues at coordinate 3,787 of CAKONX010000062.1, read as the reverse complement.
TTTTTGATAAACCTTCAAAAGTTCCAACTTCACTGTTACTTGTTTCATTTGTATCAAATAACCTTAATGCCTTTAATTTTGAAATTTTTTCTTCTTTTGCAAAATCTTGTTGAATATTACTATTTTTATTTTCTAACATAATTATCCTCTTAATTCTTATTATTTCCATTATCTGAATCGTTCAATTAAAGCTTTTTTAAACTCTTCTGCTGGATAAATATATCGCCTTCCTTTATCAATTGAAACTAAATAATGCCAATTTGCATCTTTATTTATTTTAAATACTTTTAACCCATCCTCATCTATATAATCATAAAATCTATCTTTAGTTTTTTTAGTACAATTTAAAATCATTTAATCCACTCCTATGTTAATTATATCAAAAAGAAAACCCCATCATTTGATGAAGTTTCCTTTGCATTTTCGACCAGGATCATTTATTAGTCGCACCACCTGGAAGCAAAAAACATTGTCGCCTGAAATCATTTATTGTTCGCACCATCCAGAAGCGAAAAACATTTACGATTGAATTGCTTCAACGTAATAATATACTATTTATCTTCGTTTTGGTCAATTCAAGAATTAATATTTATTCTTGTACTTAACACACACCTTGAAAAAAACTTTTTACTTCAAAATTTAATATTTTTACTTTGCCATAATAAATAACATATTCTTCTTTATTGTTTTCAATATCTCCTCTTGTATAGAAACTATAACCAATACCAATGTATTTTTTCTCAATATAATCTGCGTTGTCTTTGGTAACTCTGTTGGATTTAACAGTAATCGAAAAAATTGGCTTTCTATAATAATTAGTAACGCGAATATAATCAACTGAATAAACCACTATCCATATTAAAATAATACATGAAATAACTTTAATCCATTTAGGAATTTTAAATTTATTTTTTGTTATTATTTTATTTTCATTTTTTTTCATAAAGGAATTCCTTTCTTTAAATTTATTATACAATATAAAAAATAAAAAGATACACTAAATTCAGTTTGATTTAAATAAAAAAGACTAAAATTTACATCTTAATGTTAATCTTAGTCTTTCAATTTATTTTAATTATTACTTTTTTCTTTAATAGCAGCTTGTGACCCATAATACATAGGAAAACTTATTGGAACGACTTGTCGTTCTATATTCGACTAAAATGCCTTTTTCATTGATTATTGCTTATTAAATTTTGTATTTCGCCTATCAAAGAATTATCAACAGTGAGATAATTACCAATATTCTTTGCTAACTTATCTTTAACAGTGTCGCTATTTCTAACACCTTCAATTGTTGTTAAATTAAAAAACTCTTCTTTTGATTCTGGTACATTTTATAATTCCATTTCTAATATATCATTAATTGCCTCCAATGGAGCATATAATTCTATACATTCCTTCAATAACGAATTTTCTTCATTTGTATCCCCATCTTTAATGAGATAACATTTCTTATTATAACTTTCTAATTCACTACATAAATGATCTATATTTCCACAGCCACCACTTGGTAAAACAATAAATTCATTTGATTTACCTAAAAGATTTATAGAAGTTTTAACCCAATTCAAATCATATGGTCCTTCTACTAAAACATAGTTTTTATTCTCTGTGTTATCTAATGATTCCAATAATTCAATCAACGAAGTATTGTTTTCACTAAATAGCGGGTAAATACTTGCATTATTTCTTGCATTCAATATACGAGACGAATGTGAGGTAATCAATGTTTGCCCTATTCTTTCATGCAATTTACCAATCATATTTTTGGCATTATTTATTGAAAAAGAATTTTCAATTTCATCGATTCCTAATACTACATTATTATATTGATTACCAATAAGTAATGCATATAAAATATTTTTTTGAAAACCCAATCCTCTTGCTTCAACAGCTATACCATCAGTTTCGATTCCAAATTTTAAACTAGAATTATAACTAAATTTTTCCTTCCCAGTAAGCGTTGTTGTATCATTATTTAAAACTATTAATTCACGATCAATGCCACTTATAACTTGATCAATTGATTCCTGTGATATTCTCTTTAATTCATCAATAATATCATTACTGGTATTTTCTAATACCTTTGCTACAGATAGCTGTTGTATCATCTCAGTCACACCATATTTCCCAGCAGGAATATAAATATATTTTATATTATTTAAATCCTCAATATTACCTGATACATCAGTTAATTTGTATGAAGCTGTAGAATACGTTTTTTTATACATATTTCCATTATATCTAATTCCTATTTCAACTGGTTCTCCTTGAACTCTTACATATACTTTGTCAATTTTTTCTTGATTAAAAAATATATCTAAAGCTTGTAATATTGTACTTTTTCCCGAATCGTTTTCACCTATAATAATATTATGTTGATCTATTTTAATTGTTTTTCTATCAAATTTTTTAAAGTTTTTAATAAATATACTTTCAATCATGCAATTCACCTTCTTAATGTCCTATTATATCAAAAACACTTAAAATAATCCATATTAATGCTAAATGTCATCGGTATGTTCCATTAAAAAACCATCTTTTTTGCTTTTACCTCTAATCTCTAATTTTATCGTATCATTCATAAAATTTAATTTCCATTCAAAGTAATCTTTATGAACTATTATTTTTTCAATAAATTCTTCTATTATTTTTTCATCAACACCATTATAGTTAATGTCTAATAATTTACGAATACTAGCTTTTGCTTTTTCTACTCTTACATCTAGTGGTTCTATAGATTCATATTCTCTCTCTAACTCACTTATTTCTATTTTATATTTTTCTATTTTGCTTGATAACTTTCTTTGAAATATATCATACACAGTTAAGTCAATAGTTTGATCTAAATACGAATCAATTAATTTATCTAATTTTGCTGTTTCATTTTCTACTAATTGTTTTAATTCACTAATTCTTTGTTTTATTTTTTTCTCAGGATGTTCTTCCATATCTATTCCTCTTATTAACCTATCATATAGCTCTTTTCTATTATTGATATCCTGTGTAAGATTTCTGAATATTGCTTCAGCCATGTATTGTAACTTCCACTCTTGAACTTCTTTAACTTCACAGCTTTCTTTAAACCTATTTTTCGGATGAATTTTCTTGTTATAGCAAACATAACAATATGTTGTATTGTATTTATTCTTATGATATATTTTTCTATTAAAGTTAGAGCCACATTCACAAACTAATTTCTTACTCCATATATTTTTTGCAGCTCCATTCGCCTGTCTTCTACCTAATTTTATTGGTTTAGAATGACTATCCATAATTTGTTGAACCTTTTTAAATTCTTGTTTTGATACTAGTGGTTCATGTTTACCTTCCACTATTACTTGTTCTACTTCACCGTAGTTCATTTTTGGTTTTTGTTCTAGATAATCTGGTATATATGATTTTCTATAAACTATAGTACCAGAATAAAAAGGATTTCTTAATACTCTTGATATATAGGATGGACTCCAACTAGTTAATCCAGTTGATGTTTTTGCTTCTCTTCTTGTTAATTCATCTGCTATTACTACAGTACCTTTACCATTTAAATACTCTGAATAGATAAATTTTACTATTTCAGCCTGTTCTTCGTTAACAACTAAATTTTTGCCAATTTTATCGTACCCAAGTATATTACCCGTTCCATAGAATACTCCATTTTGAAATGATATCATCTGACCCGCTTTAACTCTTTGAGAAGTTTTTTTACTTTCATTTTGAGCTAATGTTGCCATAATTGTAAGTTTTAGTTCTCCATCTTCATCATTAAATGTCCAAATATTAT
>CAKONX010000061.1 GCA_934098345.1 uncultured Bacilli bacterium | reverse complement strand
TCAGTTGCAGTCTTGTTTAATGTTACTGTTAATGTTCCGTTTAAAGTTTCTTTTGCTTTAATTACTGTTGCATTTCCATCTAGTTCATTTTTTATACTTGTATATTTTGCTGTTGTATTTTCTTTTGTCTTGCAATTCACTTGCACTTCTGCATCATAGTTTGCTGAATTATTTGTTACTTCATAATTTAATACTGAAGTTTGATTTAATGTTTTTAAATCACTTGCTTCAAATGTAATGATTTTTTTAGTATCATCTATAACAGATGCATATACATCTGTTCCATCTAATGTTGCCTTTGTAAAGATTACAGAAAAGTCATCTGTATTTTCTCCGATATTCACACTTCCGTTAATTATTAATGTTGTTGATACAGCAGCAAATCCTATTGCCAATAATAGTACAACTATTACTATACTTGTTTTCTTTTTCATTGTTCACAACTCCTCTATTTTTTACATTTTTAGTATATCATGACCTACACGAATGTCAAATTTTTCTGTTGAAAAGTTATAAAGTTTATGTTATATTTTATTTAGTGAGAAGCAGGAGTTTCTTAAGAGGCTCGATGCTTACCACGTTTGGTTTCGCATCCTTATTCAGTAGAATAAAGATGCTTTTTTTATTGTCATAATAATTTTAATATTATTACTAACAATATAAAAACGATTAAATAAAGTAATCTTATTTGATTATCTTTCTTCATTCGTATCACACTCCTCTTTTGTACTAATTAACCAAAACCATCCTGAATTTTAGCCTCTCTTTGGAATGTGATAAGCATCTTCTCTTGCTTCTCGAGTAATTATTATAAGGTAATAAAAAGGCCTGTCAATAGACTCGACAAATGTCGACAAAATCAGAACCTAAAAAATTTAATACACATAAAAAAAGATGAATTTTTATTCATCTTTCTTCAATTTATTAATATAATTGTTTTCCACAAGAGCTGCAGAATTTTCCAGTTACTGGAGTTCCACAATCTCCACAGAACTTTGGAATATTAGTTTCTTCTTTTGGTGATTCTTCAGTCTTTTCTGGAGTTTGTACACTAGACATAACTACTTCTTCTGGACTAACATTTGCAGTATTTTGTGTTGGTGTCATATTGGCAGCCTCACCCATAACACTTGCTCCAACGTTTTGTCCCATGTTCATTCCCATGAATCCCATCATAGCTCCATTTTCATTTTTAGAAGCATTAACCATAGCATCAGCAGTAGCAGCAGCCATCATTCCGCTTGGATTTGCAGCATACATATCTCCACGACGTTTTTCTCTTGATATCTCAGCATCAACTTCTCTAATGATAGCTTTAGATTCATCACTAGCATTAATATTAAGTGCCATATCTTGAATTTCAAGTCCATATTGTTTTATCCATGATTCATCAAGTAAATTATTCATTACTTTGACTACTTCATTTTTGTATTTTTGAACTGTATTAAATGAAATATTGTTAGTAGTCATTAAATCAGCTATACAAGTTGAAACATTACTTGTAAATTCCATTTTTAATTGTCCACCAACTACTTCATCAACAGTTACTTCATCTTTAGGCATTGAACCTAAAATATTAGTAATTAGTATAGTTGGATCAACTACTTTAAATGAATATTCACCAAAGAATGTAATTTCTACACTTCCATATACTGGATCAAATATAGTTTCAGTATTTGTTGAACCAAATTTATTACCAGTAATATTTAATAAGTTAACATAGTAAACTCTTTGATCATGTGCAGTTTGTCCACCAAAAGTAATACGGTTTCCAATTCTTTTAATTGATTCACCAATACCATTAAAGAATCCACCTTCAAATATACTTGGTTCACTTGATTGATCCCAAATAAATTCTCCAGCTTCAGCACTAAATTCTTTAATAGCACCATTATCAACAATCATCATAGCATAACCTTCAGGTATAACTATTTTACTTCCGTTTGTGATAATTCCTTCAGTTGGATTTGTATTTCCAACACCATGGTTTACAACTCCTTTTTGAACTAAAACTGATTTATCAGTAGTAGCAGGAGTAATAAACTCTTTAAATTGATCTCCAACAACTTGAGATATTGAGTTAGTCGTTGCTTTTAATAATCCCATAAATTAAATTCACTTCTTTCTATTTTTAGAGTACAACTTATTCCCTATAGATTTATTATAACATAAAAAAATGTAAATAAATATGTAATTTGTCTACTTATTTACACTTTTAGTTTGTCTAATATATACCTTATTATTAAAATCTAGTCTACTCATAAAATCTTTATACTCTTCAAAACTTAAATTTTCTACAAAATCTAATCCTTCATTTTCTTCAATATCAAAATTAAGAATATTATTTGTCAAATTACGTCTTATAAAACTATGAATTTTATCTCTTCTAATAATTCCAATTAAACTTTGTCTTTTCCATAATTCAAAATATTCTTTATCATTAAATTCTTCTTTTAAAGTATTATCAACTAAATTAAAGAATGCATCAAACTCTGGAGTTATTAAAGAAACTCCAAAACAAGAAAAACAAGAATTTCTTTTATTAATAAACACTTTTTTACTATTTATTGAAAATGAGGATAATTTATTTTTAAATATTTCTTTTTGAATTAAAGAAGTTTCTGAAAAATAATAATCCATAAAAAATGATGCATAATAATCTAACTTTAATAAATCAATATTACTAAATCCTGTTAAATCAAATTTATATACCATAGACGCTAAAGAATCAAAATCATTATCTTCATAAATAATTTCTTTTTCATCTACAGAAGCATCATTACTTGGATCTAATACAGTAACACTTTTCTTTTTAATATTTAGATTATCATATATTTCTTCAATATATTTAATAATATCATCTGTATCAAAGTTACCACTTATAGATAAAATTTCATTATCAGGTTGATAAAAAGCATCATGAACAAACATTAAATCTTTTGTCGTTATTTTTAAAACATCCTCTTCTTTTCCTAATGTACTTTCAAAATGATCTTTATTATGAATTACTTTTGTAAACACTTGATTATATTTATAATAACTTCTATCTTTACTCCTAATTATTTCATCAATTACTGGTTTTTTTATTTCTTCTAATTTTTCTTCCGAAAAAGAAACTTTATTAACATATTCAATTAATACTTTTAAATGTTTTTTAAAATCTTTAACTGTTTCAATTGGAAAAAAAGTAAGATTTTCACTTGTAAAACCATTAAAATATACATAATTATCTCTAAAAAACTTAGAAACATTTCCATACATACTATCTTCTATCATAGTATGCTCCAGTAAATGAGCAAGTCCAGGTATAATTTCGTAAGTTTCGCCATCAACATTTATATTTCTTACAGCAGATCCATATTTAACAATTAATTCAGCAGTAGTTGCATTCTTTGTTTTATCTTCTACTAAAATAAGTTTAAGTCCATTTTTTAAAGTTTTAATACTAGTCTTCATAATTCTTACCTCTAAATATAATTTCACTTGTTTTTCTAATATTATTAACAAAAGAAATAACTTCATCCACTGTAATATTTTTATATTTTTCAATTACTTTCTCTAAATATAAAAGTTCTAAATCATCATCTATCATGTTATCAATTTCATAAAATAAAGAATCTTGTTTTTTTAATAAATCATATTCTATATATTTATTAACATTATTTAAATATTCCGTAACTTTTTCTTTATTTGTTAAATTATCAAATATTTCATCTATTAATTCTTTAGCTTTTTCAATATTTTTATCTTGTATTAAAGCACGAATATACATAAACCCAAATCTAGGATAGACAGACACATTTGCTTCATAAACTAAGTTATATTTAGTTCTTAAAGTTTTAAATACTAAGTCATTTTCTCTAGAAGATAAAAATTCACTTACTAAACCTAAAAGATAATAATTTTCTTCCGTTACTTCTATTTGATATACTAAATCAAGTTCAGTTTGATTAAAATTAGTTTTTATTTCATACTTATCTTCTTTAACATCTTTTATATTACAAATATAGTCTTTAACAAATTCAATATCACTTCCATCTAAAAGATAAAATTTATTAAATAACTCATTTACAGTTGACTCTTCAATATCACCATAAACATAAATAAATGGTTTATTATTCTTAATATTTTTTAAATAATATTCATACATTTCTTCATTATTTAAACTATTAAGAGCATCTATAGCATGTTTCTTCCTTAAACCTAATTTTTCTTCGTAATCAATTATATCAAATAGTGTTCTTGAATTACTTGAATTAATATTTTTATCTCTTTGTTCATATTTACTAATTAAATATTTTTTTTCTATATCAAAATTATATTGATTAAATTTAGAATCTTTAACATCAGGTTTTATTAAAGAATCTATCGCAAACTTAAATGAATCAAATACATTATAATCTTTAATTAAGTTTTCTTTTGGTATTTCAAAAGTATATTTAATTAAAACTGTATTACCAAATTTTACTCTGTGTAAATCTGAAGTAAGTAAACACATTTTTAATGCTTCTTTTTCATAATCATCTTTTTCTTTAAAATCTTCGTTTGTCGTACACAAAATATTATTTAAAATTTCTATATAAATGTTTTTTCTAAAATCACATTCTATAGGAAAGAAAAATTGAAATAGAACTGTATCTATTTTATCTGTTTTAATAAGTTTATAACCATTTTTAAATTTTAACTTCTTCATAATGCCTCCATACATCTTCTATAAAGGTATTATATCATTTAATATATTTTTTTACATTATTTATTGCATTTTTTTCAATTCTAGATACTTGAGCTTGGCTAACACCTAGTTCGCTTGCAAGTTCCATTTGAGTTTTACCAATAATATATCTACTAATTAAAATATTTCTTTCTCTTTCTTTGATATTCTTTAATGCTTTATTTAAAGATATTATTAAATCTTGATCCATACTTTCACATTTTTCATCTTTCAATTGATCAAGCAAATAAATTGGATCTCCTCCATCATTATAAATGGGTTCATATATACTAACTGGTTCTCTTAACGAGTCATATGCTTCTTTAAGTTCATATTCATTTATACCAAGTTCCATAAGTATTTCTTCATTTTTAGGTTCTACACCATGAATACTAAGATATAAATCTTTATATTTCATAATCTTATAAGCAAGATCTCTTACACTTCTTGTAACTCTTACTGTATTAGCATCTCTTATATATCTTTTTACTTCTCCTAATATTAAAGGAACTGCATATGTTGAAAATAAACAATTAAAAGCTGGATCAAAGTTTTCAATAGCTTTCATTAAACCAACACATCCAACTTGAAATAAATCATTCATATCATTTTTACCATTATTATAATTCTTTATAATTGATAAAACTAAACGAAGATTACCATTTGCAATTTTCTCTTTAGCAGTTGTATCTCCTTCTTTATATTGTTTAAATAATTCTTCCATTTCTTCTTTCTTTAATACTTTTAATTCATTTGTATTTATACCATTAATTTCTACTTTATTTTTTATAATATTCACCTCACACATATAATGAGGAATAATTTAGAATTTTATTCAAAGAAAAAAGATTAGCAATTGTTTACTAATCTTTAAGGTACTAAAACTATACGATATGCTCCTGCAACATTAGAAGCACCCGTATTTCTATAAGTATAATAAGTTCCCGCAAGCACGCCGTGAGAATAAGCTCCACCTCGATGAAACCATGGATCTGTTGAGTCTACAAAATACGCATCATCACTATACCAACTTGAATGATATCTTGACTGATTATCTCCATCCAAAAATTGCTTAAACGGACCCATTTCTCCGGTTGCATCTCCTAATATTCTATATTGAGGACTCGTTTGAGTTGAAGAGGCATCATATTTATCAAAATACTTACTATCATAATTTGCTAAAGTTGCTATAGTAAATCCACTTGATCCAGGTTTTCCTGTTATATATGACGCTAAATACTCGGTTGCTCCACCTGACATATCATAAACTCCAGTTATATTACCAGTTGTGCTTGCTAAATATCCAATATCTGTATTGTATAGCTGATTAAAAGAAGCTCCATCACCATATGTTCCTGGATATGTTTGCTGATTTGTTGAAGGTAATGCTGAGTATCCTGTTTTATAACTTGAATTGTTATTAATATTTACTTCGGTATTTATACCATATTTAGAATGAGATAAATAAGCAACTGCTCCCCATTCTGTGTTTTTCATCATATGTGAATCTAATTCTCGTTGATAGTTATATGAATTTAAAAATGCATTATAAACATTAATACTTCTCCAACTAAATACATTTGGTTTTATTATTACTTTACTTGTATCATTTGAGTTTACTTGAGAAGAAGAAACACTTGTTGCTCCTTTGTATCCTGTTTCAAATTTCCCTACCCAAAATCCATTTACTCCCATACTTATAAATGCTGGATGTGTCATATATTCTCCATTATTACAGTTTCCACTTTCTCCACTTGTCATTGGTGTTT
>CAKONX010000060.1 GCA_934098345.1 uncultured Bacilli bacterium | reverse complement strand
GATTAGAGGTTTATATGGAGTATATTATAATTGGTTTATTAATTTTAGTAATAATTTTATTAATAGTAAATATAGTAAGTTCTAAAAAAAATAAAACAAGTGAACTTAATTTAGTTGGAGAACTTTCAAATTTTAAAAATGATTTAACTAAAAACATGGGTGATTTTAAATATGATTTAACTCGTGAACTTATTAAAGACTTTTCTGAATTAAATGATAAAGTAGAAAATAAACTTAATCATATTAATGATAAAGTAAATGAAAAACTTGATGAAAACTTAGAAAAAACAAATAAAACATTTACATCTGTTCTAGAACGTCTTTCTAAAATAGATGAAGCCCAAAAAAATATTGATGTATTATCTAAAGATATTATAAGTTTACAAAGTGTTTTAACAGATAAAAAGACACGTGGAACATTTGGAGAAGTAAACTTAAATTATATATTAACTAATATATTTGGAGAAAAAAGAACTGTTTATGATATTCAATATCATTTACCAAATGGTTATATAAGTGATGCTGTTATATTTGCACCTTCTCCTTTAGGTACTATTTGTATAGATTCAAAATTTCCTTTAGAAAATTATGAAAAAATGACTAATACAAATAATACTAAATTAGAAAGAGAAGCAGCATTAAAATTATTTAAAGCTGATGTAAAAAAACATATAGATGATATTGCTAGTAAATATATTATTAATGGTGTTACATCTGATGAAGCTATCATGTTTTTACCAGCAGAAGCTATATTTGCAGAAATTAATGCATATCACTCTGATATATTAAATTATGCTTATAATAAAAAGGTTTGGATATGTGGCCCAACTACTTTAATGTCAACACTTTCAACAATAAGTATGATTTTAAAGAATATTGAAAGAGATAAATATACTAAAGTAATTCATGAAGAACTTAATAAACTTGGTATTGAATTTAAAAGATATAAAGACCGTTGGGATAAATTATCAAAAAGTATTGATTCAGTTTCTAATGAAGTTAAAGATATACATACAACAACTGATAAAATCAGTAAAAAATTCGAATCAATTAGTAATGTAGATGAAAAGTTAATTGAATATAAAGATGTAAATTAATATACATTTCATTGACTTAAGTATACATTTTATAATATTATTTTAGTGAGAAGGTGAATATATGGATCCATTTGGACCAACTGTATTAGCATTAGCTGCAATATTTGGTGGTGGTTACGCTTTAGTAAAAAAATTTCCTGATATAATTGGAGCAATTGCCAATAAAAATGACAAGAGAAAAAAGAAAAAACAAGAGGAGTTAGAGAGTACTCCTGAATATCAAGAAGAATTAATTAGAAAAAGAAAATTTGAAAATTCAATAGATAAAACAAAAAAATTAAGTTTTCTAAACACTAAAAATAGTGAAGATAAATTTGATATGCGTTTAAGAGAAGAATTTCAATTTGATATTGATCAAGATGTTGTTGTAAAAGGAACATTAAGATGCAATGCTGGTGTTAATGTTGAAAAAACTATATATCTTTATCAACCAAGATTATTTGCATCAAGTGGTGATAAAGAAGTTTGTATTGGACCAAAATTAACTAGAGATGGAAAATTAAACAATAAATATATGTATGTAGCTAAAAAACCAGGAAATAACGCGAATGTTTATTATGGTTATGTTCCTAAAGCAGAAATAGCTACAGGTTCAGAATATGACTTTGTAAAAAATAATCCTTTTAATAATGATAGAAGAATTCTTGAATTTATTAATATAACTTTAGATACAGATGATAAAGGTAATACAGTTCCAGTAGATTTAAAAGATCCTGAAACTAGAAAAGAAGTAGAAGAGTATATTAAAACATATCAAGATACAAATGTATTTTATGAATATGCACGTCAAGCATCAAGAGCTTTAGCTGAAAAAGAAGAACGAGAAAGATTAGAACGTATTAGAGAAGATGCTAGATATCAAGAACAAGTTTCAAGAGCACAAAAAGCATCTCAAGCAAATGAAACTAAAAAAGAAGAAACAATTGATAAAGAAAAAGAAGCTTATAAACAATACTACGAAGATCAATATGGATATTATGGAGTTAAAAGTCCTTATAATAAATATAATGAATTACAAGATGATAGAATGAGGGAGAATAAACCTCCAATAGCTCCACCTCCACCAAGAGGACCAAGAAGATAATATCTTCTTTTTTTATGCATTGATATCTTATTTGACATATTATTTAATCATTATTAGATAAGATAATTTTGGTGATAATATGAAGGTATATTTAGATTTAGTAATTATTATAAACTTTGTATATGATTTATTAATACTTACAGCAACTTCAGTTCTTTTAAAAAGAAATACACCTTTTAAAAGACTATTATTATCATCAATAATTGGTAGTTTAAGTATAATAACTTTATTTGTGAAAATAGATTCAATTTTTCTTATTTTATTTAAATTCTTATTAAGTTTAATTATGGTTGTAGTTTCTTTTGGTAAAAAAAATATTATTGAAAATACTTTTTATTTTTATGTAATTACAATTATTATAGGTGGATCTCAATATATGTTAAGTGGAAGTGCATATAAAGTTAATATAGTAATGATGATTATTATTTCTCCAATTATTTTAGGAATATATTTATATGCAATGAATAAGTATAAAGTGGATTTAAAAAAAATATATGAAATTATAATTGTTGATAAAGATAATACGTATAATCTTAAAGGTTATATGGATACAGGAAATACTTTAATAGATCCAATAACAAATTTACCTGTAATCATGGTAAATAAAAATATTAATTTTAAAAGTCATAAAATATTTTATGTTCCTTATAAAGTAATAAATAATGAATCAATTTTAAAATGTATTAAAGTTGATAAAGTTTATATTAATTCTAAAGAAGTAAATGTCTTATTGGGTTTAATAGATGAAAATGTATTAAAAAACAATATAGATATTATTTTAAATGAACATATAAGAGGAGAGATAACATGTTAAAAAAAATTATAAATAAAATTTTAAGTATACTAAAAAAAGGTGATTCATGTTTATTCATAGGAAGCACAGATATATTGCCACCACCACTTAGTAAAGAAGAAGAGTATAATCTTGCTTTAAAAAGTAGTTTAGGTGATAAATATGCTAGAGATAAATTAATTGAACATAATTTAAGATTAGTTGTTTTTCTTGCTAAAAAATATGAAAATACTGGATATGATATAGAAGACTTAGTGTCAATTGGTTCAATAGGTTTAATAAAAGGGATTAATACTTATAAAGCTGATAAAAATATTAAACTTGCAACTTATGTATCACGTTGTATATCTAATGAAATACTTATGTTTTTAAGAAAGAATAAAAAGAAAAAAGTTGAAGTTAGTTTAGAAGAAACTTTAAATTATGATGCTGAAGGAAATACACTTGCATTAGAAGATGTTTTAGGAACAGAAGAAGATATAGTTGCTGAAAGTGTAAATAAAAAGCAAGAAACAAAATACTTAATAAATGAACTAAATACTTTGAGTGATCGTGAAAAACTTATAATGACTTTAAGATATGGACTTAATAATACTGAAGAATACACTCAAAAAGAAGTTGCTAATATGTTAGGTATTTCTCAAAGTTATATTTCAAGAATTGAAAAGAAAGTAATAAAAAGAATTAAAGAAACAATTAATTAAGTGTAAACTAATTATCAACAATTATGAATAAGTGTTTTCAAAATAAATCAATATGCTAAAATTAAGTGAGAGGTGATACGTGTGACAAGAGCTGAGTTAGAAAACACACAAGCAAAGAAACCGGAAAAACATAAAAAAAAGAAGCGTAATTTATTTTATAAACTTATATCATTTTTGTTGATAATTTTATCTGTTATATCATTTTCATTTGCAATTTATAATGATATATTTCCTTTACCATTAATTTTAATAGGTGGTTTATTTTTAATTATACTGGTTTTCTTTATAACTGTTATTTTAAATAATAATCGACTTCGTTTATGGATTAAACGTTTATTTTTAGTTTTTACTATATTAATTATAGCTTTAGAAAGTATATTTTTAGTATATGGAGCAAATACTTTAGAATTTATTAAAAGTATAACTGATAATGGTAAAAGAATAGATGAATATGGAGTTTATGTATTAAATAGCAAATATAGTAAGCTTGAAGATTTAGATGATAAGAAATTTGGATATTTATCAAGTGAAGAAGATGAGAAAATTAATCAAGTAATTAAAGAAATAGATAATAAAATTGATTTTTCATATCATAAAGAAGAAGAACTTAATGAAATGCTTAATAAACTTGAAAATAATTCGTATGATGCAATTATAATGGAAGTATCTAAAGAAGACATTATAAAAGAAGAAAATGAAAGTCTTTTTAAACAACTTAGGAAAATTGAATCTTTTAAAATTGAAACTAAAGTTAAGACAATAAAAAGTACTAAAGATATTACTAAAGAAGCATTTTTTATGTATATAAGTGGAATTGATACAAGTGGTTCAGTTCAAAATAAAGCAAGAAGTGATGTTAATTTAATAATTGGTGTTAATCCACGTACTAAAAATATTTTAATGGTTTCAACGCCAAGAGATTATTATGTAAAATTACATACTAAAAAAGCTATGGATAAGCTTACTCATTCTGGTATTTATGGAGTAGAAGAGTCTTTACTTACATTAAGTGACTTATATGATGAAAAGATAGATTATTATGCTAGAGTTAATTTTACTTCATTTGTAAGTATCGTTAATGCTTTAAAAGGAATTGAAGTAGATGTTCCAAAAAATTTCTGTGAACAAAATTCTAAAAGAGAATTTGGAGATAAGCAAATTTGCTTGAAAAAAGGAAAACAAACATTAAATGGTGAACAAGCTCTTGCTTTAGCTAGACATAGACATACTTTCCAAACAGGAGATCGTGCTAGGGGTGAAAATCAAATGATGATTTTAGAAGCTATTATTAATAAAGCAATGAGTCCAAGTATTATTACTAAATATAGTTCAATATTAAATGCTTTAGATAAAAAAGTAAGTACAAATATGACTAGTGATGAAATGGTTAAATTCATAAAAAAACAAATGAATAGAACTAGTGGATGGAAATTTACAAAACTAAGCGCTAACGGAACTGATTCAAGAGGAGCTTGTTATTCATCTGGTTCTTCTATTGCATATGTAATGGCTCCAGATGAATCTACTATTGAAACAATAAAAAATACAATGGATGCTTTAGTTGCTGGAGAAGAAACTTTATCTTAAGAAAAGCACAACTTAGTTGTGCTTTTTTTATATAATGTAAATATTTACACATAATATTAATATTAAATATAATATACAACTAAAATATTGTATACTTAGTGTAGAATGGTGTGTGTAAAAATGAAGAGAAAAACTGCAATAATAGTTGCAATTTTAATAATGTCTATTGGATTTGCAGCAATATCAACAACATTAATAATAAATGGGACTACAACAATAAGTGAAAATATAGATGATTTTAGTGTAATATTTACTAAAGCAACACTAGATGGACAAGATGTATATGCATCTGTTATAGATGATACTAAAAAAATTATAAATTTTAATACCAAAGATTTAAAAAATGTTGGTGATACTTCAGTATTAAATTATGAAATAACAAATAATTCAGCAAACTATGATGCTGAAGTTATAGTTAATTGCAAAGTAAAAGATAATACAACAGCAAAATATACAAGTATAAAAAATGAAATAGAAAATAATGCTACTATAGTAAAAGCCAAAGAAAGTGTAAATGGAACATTAACAATTACATTAAACAAGACTGCAACAGAAGAAGTAAGAGAAAATTATGTATGTACACTTACATTTAACGCAGTTGAAAGGGATGAATTAGGAGAAAAGTATAGTGGCCCAACTGAATGGACATTTGATTATACCGGTGTAGAAGAAAAGTTAATAATTCTTATTGATGGGGAATATAAGTTAGAAACTTGGGGAGCTCAAGGTGGAGAAGGTGGTGGATACGGCGGATATTCTGTCGGAATAGTTGATTTAAAAAAAGAAGATATTCTTTATATAAATACCGGTGGACTTGGTGGAAAAAAGGATGGAGGCGGTGGCTATAACGGAGGCGGCCGTGGATATGCTCTTAACTTAGCTTGTGGAGGCGGAGGCGGAGCAACTCATATTTCGATATCTTCAGGATTATTAACTGCTTTTGAGAATAATCTTGATGATTTATTAATTGTTTCTGGAGGCGGAGGCGGTTTTTGCACGAATCACGTAGTATCTGCCGGAAATGGTGGTGGTTTCAAAGGTACTGGAACTTACCCAGGAACTCAAACTTCTGGAAATGCATTTGGTCAAGGTGCGGGAGTCTCTAGTGGAACTCATATGCGTGGAGGTGGAGGCGGAGGCTTCTACGGTGGTAAAAATGGAAATAATGATTGTGGTTATGGCGGTTCTGGCTACATAGGAAACCCACTTTTAACGGAAAAAACAATGTATTGCTATAATTGTGCTGAATCAACTGAAGAATCTACTAAAACTATTTCAACTACATGTACGAGTGCAACTCCAACTGAAAACTGTGCTAAAATAGGTAATGGATATGCACGTATAACTTTAATAAAATAAAACTGAAAGGAAAGTGAATATAATGAAGAGAAAAACTGCAATAATAGTTGCAATTTTAATAATGTCTATTGGATTTGCAGCAATTAGTACAACATTAATAATAAATGGATCTGCAAAAGTAAGTGAAAATACAGATGACTTTTCAGTTATATTTACGTCAGCTTCATTAGA
>CAKONX010000059.1 GCA_934098345.1 uncultured Bacilli bacterium | reverse complement strand
TAATCACGATCAGTTATACCTTTAATCTTACCAAATCTCTCTCTTAAGCATTTTGCAAACTTATAAGTTGTTGCTTCAATTGGAGTTCCATAAACACTGTAGTCAATATCTTCATCCGCTTTCCACTCGTTACATTTATCATTTAATCTTTGCATTACTTGAATACCAAAATCATGTCCGATTCCACCATCAGTATGGCTTTTTCCAGTCATATATTTAACACATTCATAAAGACCCGCATATCCAAGTGAAATTGTTGAATATCCATGATGTAAAAGTTCATGAATACACTCTCCTTTTTTTAGTCTTGCAAGTGCGCCATTTTGCCATAATATAGGTGCTACATCACTTGATACTTTAGATAAACGTTTATGTCTAATTTGAAGAGCTCTATGGCAAAGTTCTAGTCTTTCATCAAAAATATTCCAGAAAAGTTCCATATCTTTACCACTTGATAAAGCAACATCAACAAGATTTATAGTTACAAC
Organism: uncultured Bacilli bacterium; assembly: GCA_934098345.1. GTDB lineage: Bacteria > Bacillota_I > Bacilli_A > RF39 > UBA660 > CAG-582. The sequence goes on along the minus strand of CAKONX010000059.1, from coordinate 6,646 downwards.
ACCTTGATTAAATCTACCATAATATTTTGGCTTACCTTGTTCATCAACATATGGAGTTAAGAATGAACGACATCCCATACAAGGATAACATTGTCCGTTACCATTTTTATCAATTTTTAATTGTTTCATTACTTTTTCAGAAATATAATCTGGAACCATACGTTTAGCAGTACATTCTGCAGCAAGTTTAGTTAAATAATAATATTTGCTTCTAGGTTTAATATTATCTTCTTCAAGAACATATAAAAGTTTTGGGAAAGCTGGTGTAATATAAACACCTTTTTCATTTTTCATACCTTGAATTCTTTGTTTTAAGACTTCTTCGATAATCATGGCAAGTTCTTCTTTATATTCTTCTGTCTCACCTAAATAAAGGCATACACTTAAGAAAGGAGCTTGACCATTAGTAGTTGTCATAGAATTGATTTGATATTGGAAAGTTTGAACTCCATCAATAATTTCTTTTTTCAAATCTTCTTCTACAAATCTAGCTTGTTGTTCTTCAGTTAAATTTCTTTTTTTGTATTTTTTCTTATAATATTCGCGACTTGATCTAACAAATGGTGCAAGATGTGTCATAGTGATTGTACATCCACCATATTGACTTGAATTAACTGCTGTAATTAATTGAGTTGCAATAGTCATAGCTGTTAAGAATCTATGAGGTTTTTCAATCATTACGCCATTAATATTTGTTCCATTTTGAAGCATATCTTCAAGATTTATTAGATCACAGTTATGCAATGCATTTTGAGCAAAATAGTCAGCATCATGAAAATGTATTATACCTTCATCATGTGCTTTAACAATTTCCTCAGGAAGTAAAAATCTTCTTGTAATATCAGTTGAAGTTATACCTGCTAAGTAATCTCTTTGAGTTGTAATAACTTTAGCATTTTTATTAGAATTTTCTGTATTCCAATATTCACTTTCACCTTCAATTAATTCTTTAATTGAAAGATCTGTTGTATTACTTCTTCTAACAAGTTCTCTAGTATATCTATAAGTAATATACTCTTTCGCTAATGCATATTTACCTAGACTCATTAAGCGCATTTCAATGATGTCTTGAATATCTTCGACCAACATTCTTTTTTTCTTTAAACCTTCAATATATTTTATAATATTTCTAATTTGAATATCTGTTACTTGATCTTCTTCAGATACTTCATTATTTGCTTTCTTTATAGCAATTTCAATTTTGTCAGGACAATAATCGACCATATGTCCGTCTCTTTTAATTACCTTCATATTAAACTACCTCCACCTTAATACATTAAAACTATAACACATTTGTTTTATTAATTATTGTTGCAATTGCAACAAATCAGTTTTTTTGATAAAATTTTACTATGGTGATGTAAAATGCAAAAATTATTTGACAAAATAAGTGACAAGGAGAAAGATTTAATACTTAAAGAGTTTGAAGCTGAAACCTTATTTTATAGAAAAAATTCCCCTGTTTTATCAACTAACAGAACTAATATTATCGGTATTGTTTTAGAAGGATATTTACAAATAATAAAAACTGATTATGATGGTAAACAAGTTATAATCGAGGAATTAACTGAAGGACATCTTTTTGGTACAACTTTATCTAACCTTAACAATACTGAAGTCTCAATTGTAGCTAAAGAAGACAGCAAAATATTAGTTATTGAATACAGTATGATTTTCAATTCTAATAATGTTAAACCATATATTTCTAAGTTCTTAAAGAATTTACTTGATATTACTACAGACATCATCAATGAAAGAAATAATCATATTCAAATTTTAACTAAAAGATCCATAAGAGATAAATTACTTGAATATTTTAATTTGAATAAGACTCCAGGTTCTAAAATACTTTATCTGCCTTCAACTATAACTGACTTAGCAAACTATTTAGCAATTGATAGAAGTGCTATGAGTAGAGAATTAAAAAATCTAAGAGATGATGGTTTTATTGAAACCAAAGGAAAAAGAATATACCTTAAATACTAGATATATTCTTTTTTATTAATTTACGCACTTTTTCTTTAGATATTTCAAGCATTTCCCCATTCTTACTAATTAAAGAAACATCTTTAAAATATTCATCACATTTATTAAGTATATTTTTATAAGATTTTTCATTTATATCACCATTTTCATAATTAAATCGTATCTTTTTTATAAGAAATTCAACTAAGTAATAATAAGCATATTTATAAGCTGAAAAAATCTTTTTAACTCGTACTTCATCGAAATTTTCAGAATAATAACTTTCATAACATATTGTATCAAATGCATTATAAAATTTATTTGTTTTTCTTGTTCCATTAAATGAAACTAATAAATTATATAAACCATAAAAATCAGCTGAAAAATAAAAATCCAATAAATGAACCCCAAGAATATTATATAGCATATCACATAATTGTTTTTCTATTTTATATGTATCAGATTTAACATCATGTTCTTTAGTTATACCTTTAAAAAACATTAAATCTATAAATACTGTTAATCCTTCATTAAAGCCGCTTCCTATTCTATAACCATTTAAATCAACAGCACTCACCCCAGAATAAATAACTTCCCCACGCCTAACTGTACTAGACATATGTAAAAGTTCATGCCAAATATAGTCTTTATAGTCATTATCATGTAAAAGAATATTATTATTAAATAAGTCATACATTGCAGCTGCTCCATTTTTAAAAATTTTACAATTTATGACATTGACTGTTTTACAATTTTTTTTAAACAAAGAAATTGAAACATTATATCTTTTTAATCTACTTTCAAATACTCTTTTTATTTTAGATTCATTAAATAATTGATTGTTTTTTTCACAAAAATGTTTCATATAAAACTTCACCTAGTTACTTATTATAACAAAAAACAGAAGATTTTGTTAATCTTCCGTATATTTATTATATTTTTTAAATTCCGAATCAGTATCTAATTTAGTTTCTGATAAAGCTTTAAATAATTTCTTTTGTTCACGATCTAGTTTAGTAGGAGTAATTATTTTTATAATTCCATACATATCTCCTTTTTTACCAGATTTTTCGTCGTCAACACCTTTACCTCTAAATTTAAATTTATCCCCATTTTGGCATCCTGCAGGTATTTCGCTTACAATAACTCCTTGAATTGTAGGTATTTCTTTTTTACAACCTAAAACTGCTTCAGCTATAGTTAAAGGAATAATTACAAAGGCATCTCTTCCTTCTCTTGTAAATATTTCGTGTGTACCTACTTTAAATTCAATATAAATATCTCCATTTGGTCCACCATTCGCACCTACTCCAGCTTTACCGCTCATACGCATTGTATCACCAGTTTCAACACCACGTGGAACATGTAACTTAAAGGTTTTAGATATATTTTTATAACCTTTTCCTAAACAAGTTGAACATTTTTCTTTAAAGGTATATCCTAAACCATTACAATTTGGACAAGTAGTCTCCGTTTGAAATATACCAAACATTGTTCTTTGTTCAGAAACTACTCTTCCTCGACCATTACAAGTTGAACAAGTTTGTTCGCCAGATCCACCTTTTCCATTACAAGCAGAACAAGCATCATTTATATTAACTTTAAATGATTTCTCACATCCATATACTGCTTCTTCAAAAGTTAAAGACATTTTTACCATTACGTCTTCACCTTTTTGTTTACGGCTTCCACGAGATTTTCTACCTCCACCCATCATTGATTCAAATATACTTCCTAAATCAAAATCTTCAAAATCAAATCCAGAGAATCCTTCAAATCCACCAAAGCCACCGCCGAAGCCAGCTCCACCATTTCCGTCAAATGCAGCATGACCAAATTGATCATATTGACTTCTCTTTTGTTTATCACTTAAAACAGCATAAGCTTCACCAATTTCTTTAAACTTTTCTGCTGCTCCTTCTTCTTTATTAACGTCAGGATGGTATTGTTTAGCAAGTTTTCTGAATGCACGTTTTATTTCTTCATCAGTGGCATTTTTAGATACGCCTAACACTTCATAATAATCTCTTTTACTTGCTGCCATATTAACTCTCCTTTACTTCCATAAATTTATCCATAAGTGAATCATAGAAAGACATTGCTTCTTCATAAGTTTTCTTGTCTTCCAAATCTACTCCTAAAATTTTATAAGTATCTTTTATACTCATATCAGTTCCACATTTTAAGAATTTCAAATAATTATCAAGTACTTCTTTGTTACCTTCAATTATATTTTTAGCAACAAATGAAGCAACACTTGCACATATTGAATAACTATACAAATAGAAAAATTTATAATAATGATTTCTTAAACACCACATATTCTTTTGATATTCATGTTTTAATTCATTAGTACAAGTAAATTTTAATAATTCCTTTTCTACTAAATTATCTAAAAATGCAGTTGTTAAAGATCCGCCTTTTTCTACTTCTTCATACATACATCTTTCAATATTACCTTCAATTACAGCTCCGACTATATTATTATCTATTAGATTAATTGCATTTGAAAGCCCCATTAAAGCCTCATCTTTATCTTTTGAATAAGACATATAATAAGATAATAAGAATTCATTCGTTAATGATGTAACTTCTGCAACAATTGAAGAACATCTTGAATATAAAGGCAAATTATTTTCACATATATATTGATGATTTACATGATGCCCACCTTCATGAGCAATAGTAGAAACGTTTAAAAAGTTACCATTAAAACTCATAAGTATTTTAGAGTCATGTTCATTAAATGCAGATAAACTATAAGCTCCACTTCTTTTACCTTTATATTGACAATAATCTATACTATTAGAGTCAAATATATGTTTAAAATGTTTAATATAATCTTCTCCCAAAGGTTTTAATGCTTCAAGAACTAATTTTTGTGCATCTTCAATTGTATATTCTTTTTTATCTTTAGCTATATCAACAGCACTATCCCATGGCATTAAATCATCTATACCAAGGACTTTACTTCTTAAGTTTTTATATTTAACATTAAGGTTTTTACGTTTTTCAACGGCACTTGTTAAAGCATCAAATACTTTGGTTGATAAATTTAATGCAAACATTTTTTGATCCCAAGCACTTTCAAATTTAGATATTTTAGCTAAAGATGCTTTTTCCTTAACATAATTATTTAAAGATGTTGCAATAATTGGTGCATATTGTCTAATTACACTTTGAAATTTCAAATATATTTCTTTTCTTTTTTCACGACCACTTTTTCTTAAAAGACTTCTATAATTAGTTAATGTTAACGTTTCCACACTTCCATCTTCCAAAGTAATTTCTCCATAATTATTACAGCTATTTATAATAGTTGCTTGAATATTTGAATAAGTTGGTAGATCTTGTGTTAATAAAGAAACCATTTTTTTTTCTTCTTCAGTTAAAGTATGATCTTTAAATCGATATTGATCATCTAAATAACTTTTATATTTTTTTAAATCTTCGAACTTATATAAAGCATCATATTCTTCTTTGCTTAAAGAAAGTAACTCTGGATTAAAGAAACTTGATTCATATCTATATTGAGTTAATAAATTTAAAACAAATTGTCTTTTTTCTTTTTCTTTATCATTTGCTAAATCTTCATCTTGTAATGCAAAAGTATAACCATCTAAACCTTCTATTGCACCAGCTAAAGAAATATCAAACTCCATATATTCATATAGTTTTTCTCCGCTTTTTGTACATCCAACAAATTCTTTTAATTTTGGTAAATTTTCTTTAATATATTTAACCTTTTCTTGATAATCATTTTCATCTTTAACGAAATTTGATAAATCCCATTTATATTTATCTGGAACGTCTTTTCTACTTTGGTATTTTTCCACTTGATTCACTCCTATAAATTGTCTAAAAGTTCTAGTCACCTAGAACTTTTAAACTTCTTTTATTTTAATTTTTATTTTTTGTCTACAAATTCAGCATTAGTTACATCTTCAGCTTCATCATTGTTTTTTGATTCAGCACCTTGAGCATTTTGTGCATTCTTAGCAGCTTCTTCATATACTCTTCCAGCTAAAGCCATAGCTTTTTCATTTAATTTAGTAGTTTTATCTTTAATGTCATCAACATTATCACTTTCAAGTGCTTTCTTTAAGTCTGCAGTTAATTCTTCAATTTCTTTCTTTTCATCTTCAGTAACTTTCTCACCTAAATCACGAATAGCGCCTTCAGCAGCAAATATTGTTTGATCTGCTTCATTCTTAGCATCAGCTAATGCTTTTCTCTTTTCATCAGCATCTTTATTTGCTTCTGCTTCTTTCATCATTTTATCAATTTCTTCATCACTCAAGTTAGTATTTGAAGTAATTGTAATCTTTTGTTCTTTTCCAGTTCCTAAATCTTTAGCTTTAACATTAACGATACCATTAGCATCAATATCAAATGTAACTTCGATTTGTGGCATGCCTCTTCTTGCAGGAGGAATATCTGTTAATTGGAATCTTCCAAGTGTTTTATTATCAGCAGCCATTGGTCTTTCACCTTGTAATACGTGAATATCTACAGCTGGTTGATTATCTTGAGCAGTTGAGAATACTTGGCTCTTGCTAGTTGGAATTGTTGTATTTCTTGGAATTAATACAGTCATTACATCTCCAAGAGTTTCAATACCAAGTGAAAGTGGAGTTACATCTAGAAGTACTAAGTCTTCTACTTCACCAGTTAATACACC
>CAKONX010000058.1 GCA_934098345.1 uncultured Bacilli bacterium | reverse complement strand
ATTTTGTCTTCATAACTTAATTTTGACATATAAAAACCTCGTTTCTATTTTGTCCAAGAAACGGGGTTCATATCAATTTCCAACTTATTTTTTTGGTACATTAGTTTCAAACATTTCTTTTCTTAAGGCATAATATTGGTATAACATAGAAGAAACACCAATAATATCCCCATCATATATCATATCAATAAAAGTCCCTATATCAGAAGAATCTATATTTAAAACATCAATCATATCACTTACAATACTATTAACTAAATCTTCATCTATCATAAATAAATCTATTAAAAGAGATGCAAGTTCATTATAAACTTCTAAATTAGGAATATTTGTAGATTCTTGTTTATCAATTTCTGAATAGAAGAAGTCAGCATCAGCTTCAATATTATATTGCTTTAACTCTTCATTAAAAAATGGATTAATTGATAATATAAATTTAATATCTTCATCAGTTAAAGATTTTAAAATAGCTATTTTATTATAGAAAGATGCATTTTTAATTGTTTTTACGGCTTCATAAACACTTGTAGCAACAGCTTTATCTGTTAAAAGAATATTAAAATTGTGGTTACTCATAAATAGTTTTAAATTATTAAGTTCAGTACTTATATCACTAGAAAAAGCCTCATTTCTTTTAGCATCATAATTTAAAATTATAAAGTAATCAGTGGATATTATATATTTTATAAATTGTTTAATATTTTGATCACATATAGAAGAATAATCACGCATATATTCATAAATGGTTTCATCTTCATCAACCTTATTAAAAATTACTTTTTTTATTTTAAGGTAATCATTAATATTCTCTATAAATAATTTTCTAATTTTATCTGCATAAGTAATCTTTTTCATGATTATTCCTCCAAAATTTGTAAAAATATTATACTAAATAATTAATTTTTGTCAAATTTAACGTAAAAAATAGTAAAAGTATGTTATTATATTAAATAAGAAAAGAGGAGTAACTATGGAAAAAAAACTAACAGATCAAGAGTTAGCAAGACGCGAAAAAATGAATCGAATTAAAGAAATGAATTTGGATCCATTTGGACATAAGTATGATAGAACTGATTTTTCCTCCGAAATAAAAGAAAAATATTCAGCTATTGATCATGATGAACTTGAGAATATGGATATACATGTTTCTGTAGCAGGAAGAATTATGTTCATGAGAAAAATGGGAAAAGCATCATTTTTTACAATTAAGGATAAATGCGGAAAAATACAAGTATATATTTCTATAAATGATGTTGGAGAAGATGCTTATAACTTATTTAAAGCAGCAGATATTGGGGATATTGTTGGTATTAAAGGAAAAGTAATGAAAACTCAAACTGGAGAACTTACAATAAAATGTCTAGAATATACTCATTTAACAAAAGCTTTAAGACCACTTCCTGAAAAAATGCATGGATTAACAGATGTAGAAGAGAGATATAGAAGACGTTATGTAGATTTAATCATGAATGATGAATCTATGCGTGTAGCATTTATGAGACCAAAAATCATAAGATGTATTCAAAACTATTTAGATAATTTAGGATTTGTAGAAGTCGAAACTCCAATTTTAACAACTCTTTTAACAGGAGCATCAGCTAGACCATTTGTAACTCATCATAATACACAAGATTTAGATATGTATCTACGTATTGCTCTTGAACTTAATTTAAAACGTTTACTTGTTGGTGGAATGGAATCGGTTTATGAAATAGGTAGAACATTTAGAAATGAAGGAATGGATCCACAACATAATCCAGAATTTACAATGATGGAAGTATATCAAGCATATTCAGATCTTGAAGGTATGATGGATTTAACTGAAAATATGTATCAAACTATAGCACGTGAAGTTTGTGGAAAAATGACTTTTAACTATTTAGGAAATGAAATTAACCTAGAAGGACCATGGAAGAGAATATCAATGGTAGACGCTATTAAAGAAGTAACTGGAATTGATTTCAAAAAAGAAATGAGTGTTGAAGAAGCTTTAAAATTAGCAGAAGAGCATCATATTGAAGTTGCTGAACATGAACATACCGTTGGACATATAATTAATTTATTCTTTGAAAAATATGTAGAAGAAACATTGATTCAACCAACATTCCTTTATGGACATCCAATTGAAATATCACCACTTACTAAAAAAAATCCTGAAGATCCAAGATTTGTTGATAGATTTGAATTATTTATTTCTGGTAAAGAAGCAGCAAATGCTTATACAGAACTTAATGATCCAATTGATCAATTAGAAAGATTTGAAGAACAATTAAAAGAAAAAGAACTTGGTAATGAAGAAGCAAATGATATTGATTATGATTTCATAGAAGCTTTAGAATATGGAATGCCACCTGCTGGTGGAATAGGTTATGGAATAGATAGATTAATGATGCTATTTACAGAATCCGCATCAATTAGAGATGTTCTTTTATTCCCAACAATGAAGCCAAGAAAAAACGAAATTGATATGTAATTTTACATATCTTTTTTTATGATATTTACACAATATTGTAAAAAAATTTAAAAATATTAAAAAAAAGTAGATAATTGTAAAAAAATGGGGTAAAATGTAATCATAGAAAGGTGTGTAAAAGAAATGAAAAAAAATAAAACAGCTAAAACAGGAATCATAGTAGCAATACTATTATTAGCAGTAGGTTTTGCGGCTATTACTACTACATTATATATTAATGGTACTGCAGTAATTAAACCAGATGACGAAAACTTCAAGAAAAATGTAATTTTTACCGATGTTGACGTTGATGCAACAGCTAAAGCTGCTGGAGCAACTGCTACTTTAAGTGAGGATAGTAAAACTATTACTTTCACTACTCAAGAAATGAAGAGTATTGGAGATACTGCAGTTTTATCTTATAAGATTAAAAACGGTAGTCAATATACAGCTCAAATTGGTTCTATTTCTTGTGTAGCTACACCTGCTGCTGAAGGTGCAACTGAACAAGAACAAGCAACTGCTACTGCAAATGCTGCAGATTATCAAAAATATTTAACTGTTACTGCTGCAGATGGCCTTAAAGATACTAAGTTAATTGCTGGTGCTACTTCTGATACAGATACTGTTACTGTAACTCAAAAAAGATCATTTGTTAGTGCAACAGAAGGTGTAACAAGCAAAACTATCACTTATGTTTGTACTATAGCTGCTAATGCTTTAGAATCAGAATAATTTTGATAGAAAATAGTTAAAGAGTGGTGAGCACAATGTATAAATATATTACTCAATTAATATTAGAGTTAGTACTAGCTAGCTTACTTTTCTTTAACGTTTTTGTGTCAAAATCATTAGATACAACAATTTGTTTGATTAGTTTATCTGTTTTTTTGATACTAACAGTGCTATTAAAACAATTTAAAAAGCCAGTTTTAAGAAATAAAACTGATGGAATCTTAGTAGTACTGGGAACTACCATTATATTAATGGGAGCTTTTTATATGTTGGGGTTTAAAACTGGTTTTAGTACTAGTTATAGTTCAATATTTAAAAACTATATTTCTCCAATGTCATGGATAAAGGTATTCCTAATCGTTGGTTTGTCTGAAATAACAAGATATGTTGTAGTTAATATTGAATGCCGAAATAAATATTTAAATTTTGTTTATCAGGCTTTAATGGTAATAATTCTTTTCTTTGTTGAAATGAATATTGCAACAAAAAGCTACAATTTTTCAAGTTTTAACCAATTATATGAATTTTTTGCGTTAATTTTTGTTCAAAGTATATCAAAAAATTTATTATTAAATTATGTTACAAAACGATATGGAATTAAACCTTGTTTATGTTACCGATTAATAATGGATTTATACATATATATACTTCCAATAACTCCTAAAATAAATGTCTTTATCGAAGGTGTAATATTGCTCGTATTCCCATATGTTGTATATTCAATATTAAAATCATTTGAAGATCATACTAAACTCGAACCAATAAGAAAAACCAAAAAACATAATAAAATTAGTACAATTATCTTTTCTATAGTATTTGCAATATTAGTTGCATTAGTATCCAGAGAATTTGAATATGCAATGATAGCCATTGGATCTGGTTCCATGACTGGAACAGTTAATAAGGGTGATGCTGTTGTATATAAAAGATATCACAAAGATACTGATACTTTAAAAGAAGGCGATATAATCGTTTATTTAAAGGAAAATATGACTATAGTACATAGGATTTATAGAGTTTACACTTTAGATGGTGAGACGGTTTACCAAACTAAAGGTGACTATAATGAAAATGCCGATAATTGGGTAGTTAAAAAAGGTGATATAACTGGAATAGTCAAATTTAGAGTACTTCTAATTGCTTGGCCATCAGTATATATAAATGAAATATTTTAGTAAAGAGGTGTCATAATGGAAAAAATGGAATTACCTTTATTAAAGGGAACGGACAAAGAAAAATGTATTCCAATAACTGTTATATTTGGTCTAGTATTTTTAGTGGTCTTTTTCTTAATTGCATCCCTTGCTTTAACATTTAAGAGTAATTACAAATTACATTATAGTGAAAATAGTAACTTAGATTACGTAGTAAATTTAAAACCAAATAACTTTAACATGACTTCAATAAAAAAGGATGATGGTAAAGAAATAATCTCATCATTAATTGAAGATATAAATGTAAATTTCAATTATAGTTTCAAGAGTAATGAAAATATTGGCCTTGAATATTCATATTATGTAAAAGCAAGTGTAGAAGTAAACAACGCTGATGGAAAGAACTTCTATGAAGAAACTGATATGCTTGTTGATAAAAAGAAATTTAATGATTTAAGCAATAATATGTTTAAAGTAAATGAAAAAGTAACAATTGATTATAATAAATATAATGAAATAGCAAGACAATTTATTAATACTTATGGTTTATCAGCTGAATCTAAACTAGTAGTTGGTTTATATGTAGATGTTGTTGGTAAACATGCTAACTTTGATAAAAAACTATCTGATAGTGCTGTAGTAGAATTACAAATTCCACTTACAACAAGAACAGCAGAAATTAAACCAAATTATGAACTTTCTAACAGTGATGATCAAATACTTCAATATCAATCAACTATTATTAATAATCCAGTATTATTCTGGTTTGCAATTACTTTAAGTGTTCTAGATTTAATTGCTGTAATAGCAATAATAATTTGGATAGTTAAAACTCGTGATCATAATACTTTATATAAAAAGAAATTAGAAAAAATATTAAAAGATTATGAAAGATATATAAGTGAAACTGTTATAACTGAACGTGTTGAAGATATGATGAAAACTCGTAGTCTTAGAATAGAGGTTGTAAAGAGTTTTGAAGGATTAATCGATATTCGTGATAGTTTAGGAAAACCTATACTATTCCATGAAGAAAGACCTGGTCAAGAAGCAGTATTCTATATAATTGCTGATAGAATTGGTTACATTTATGTAATGAAAGCTTCTGATTTCAAAAAGAAAAAAACTAAAAAATAAAATGCTTACATAAGCATTTTTTTGATTTATATACTTTTTTTTAATTACTAGTGATATAATAATTTGTAGTGGGTGTTAATATGAAAAAAAACAATGAATCTATAAAAAAAATTATAATATTTTTATTGATACTATTTGTTTTAATATCTTTAGTAGTTGTATTTTTTTTACAAAATAAAAAGGTAAAATATACAGATATTTCCGAGAAAATAGCGGAAGGAATACTTTCAGAAAAAGAGAATACTTTAGATATTGTAGCAATAGGCGACAGTGAGACTTTTACTTCTATTATTCCTTTACAATTATGGAATAGTTATGGGTTCACTTCTTATGTATGTGGTACTCCAAGCCAATATTTGGACGTTTCATATAATTACTTGTTAAGGATACTTGAACATCAAAATCCTAAAGTTGTAATTCTTGAAACTAATACGATATATAGAAAAATCACTTTTGATAAATTTATTTCAAAATGGCTTTTTCAAAATGTTCCAATATTCAATAAACATGATAATTGGAAAATGTTATATAATAATAAAAAATTGATAAATCAAAGTGACGGCTATAAAGGATTTAATTTTTCAATAATTGAAGAAAAACCAAAAGTTAGTTTAGATTATATGAAAGAATCAAATATTTTGGATAATATTTCATTATTTAATGAAATGTATTTAGATTTAATAAAAGAAGTTTGTGAAGAAAAAAATATAAAGCTGATTTTAGTTAGTACGCCTAGTGTAATAAACTGGAACATAAAAAAACATAATGGTGTTAAAAAATACGCTAAAGAGAATAATCTTGATTATATTGATTTAAATTTAATAAAAAAAGTAAATATTAATTGGGATAAAGATACTAGAGATAAAGGAGATCATCTGAACTATTATGGAGCAGTTAAAGTAACAGATTATTTAGGAGAATATTTAAAGAACCTAAATATTTTAGAGAATCACCGTGGAGAAAAAGAATATAGTAGTTGGAATAAAATGACCGAAGATTTTTATTACACAGTTCAAGATTTAATTAAAAAGAAAAAATAAATATACATATGTATATGATGAAGACAAAAATACTTGTATTAAAAATGGCAATCAAATAGATGATTGGAATTATTTTAACGAAAATAATATTCCATCAACTATCTATGCATATGAAAAAATCGTTGATGAATGTGGAAATACAGAAGGGGAAAATTCTATTATTAATAAGATGAGATAAAGGAATCAAATATTGACTCCTTTATAGGAAAGGATTAACATATGAATGATTTTAATAATTATAGGGGAAGTATATTGAATCAAAATGGTGATTTTATAAATTATGGCATTGAACTTGGATTTATGCATCAAGATATTGTAGATGATTATTGTAGTTCTAATAATTTAAGTGGTTCAAATGAAAATGCTATAGTTCAAAATGGAGATATATATTTTCGCAATGCTGGAAATAAAATGTTTGTTGTTTATATGCCAGAAAATATAACAGAGGAGCAAGTATATAAGTTAGAACTCAATGACTATGTGATAAATGACTTTGAGTATTTAGGAGTAGTAAAGCAATCTCAAAGATTTGAGTTTACTGAGAATATATGGGAAAATTTTTCCTCTGAAGTAATTCAATCATATTTTAGAAAAAACAGCTTATAGTTGTTTTTTTTCATTTGTTGCATAAGATTTATTGGTGAATATATATGTTTCAAAATACTTATAAGAGTCGTATTACAATTATATTTATAGTCGTTTTTTTATTATTTGTTTTAATTATAGGAAGAATATTTTTTATTCAAGTAATTGATTATAAAAAATTAAATAATTTAGCAAATGATTTATGGAGTAGAAATTTACCTATTGGAGCTGATAGAGGAC
>CAKONX010000057.1 GCA_934098345.1 uncultured Bacilli bacterium | reverse complement strand
AAGGATTAGTTAAAAAGAATACTTGTGCTAGACAAAAATCAAGATTAAATAAAAAAGTAAAAGAAATGAATAATTAATTTCATTTCTTTTTTTTGTCCTGCATATATGTTATTATTATGAATAGGTGATACTATGAAAGGAAGATTATTTACTCTTATAGTATGTGGTGCTCTTCTATCATTTACTATATATAAGTTAGATTCAATTGTTAATATAACTAAAAAGTTTTTTAATAATACTCAAAAAGTAATTGTTGAGAATAAAAACCAATATGCTAAAAATAAGGATTATGATTTTGTTCAAATAACTGATAGTTTTGTTCCTTATAATTATCAAGAACTTTTAAATATTTTTTATACAGTTTTAGATTCTGGATATGAAACATTTACCTTTTATTGTCCAAATGAATATTTAGATTGTTTAGAAGATGTAAAAAAAATAAGTAATCCGGAAAACGTTGATATATTAACAACCATTGGTAACTTTGTTTCACCTTATAATAATTTTACAAGTCTTAAAGTTCAATTTGATACATCTGGGGAAGTAAACTTAGACATTAAAAGACTTTATAGTGATGAAGATATTGTAAATATAAGTAATAAAATAGATTCTATTTGGAAAAATATTGTTACGAGTGATATGTCTAATGAAGATATTATTTATGAATTTCATGATTATATAGTTAATAATACTAAATATGATGAAGCTTATGAAACAGAAGTTAAAAATGGCTCCACTACTCATGCTTCTGCTAAAGCAAGTGGCCCTTTATTTGAAGGATATGGAATATGTTCTGGTTATACGGATGTTATGAGTATTGTTTTAGATAAACTTGGATATGAAAATTATAAAGTTGCTAGTAAAACTCATGTATGGAATGCTCTTAAAATAAATGGTAAATGGAAACATATTGATCTAACATGGGATGACCCAGTAAGTGAAGATCATTCAGTTAATAATATACTTCATAAGTTTTATTTAATTGATACAGAATCTTTAGAAGAATTTGATATTAAAGATCATACATTCGATAAATCAATTTATGTAGAATTAAAATAGAGTACATTTTTTGTACTCTATTTTATTGTTTCAATCTCTTCTATTATTATATCTATCATATTTTTAGCATTCTTTTTATATAGCATATATCCTGTTAAGAAAAGACATGATGCACTTATTATTGGACTTATTATGTAAAACTTTTTCATACTTTACCTCCATTTTTAGTTTGGACTTAATTGTTAAAATTATTCATAATAAATTCCGTTAATGAAGTTTTTCTTTCTCTACTATAATTATTTTTTACAGCAAACATGAATGCACTTTTATCACCAATTAAAACTAAAGATTTTTTTGCTCGGGAAACACCTGTATAAATAAGTTTGTTATAAAGCATACGCATATATTCTTTAGTTATTGGCATTATTACATGATCAAATTCACTACCCTGACTTTTATGTATACTCATGGCATATGCATGTTTTATAGATTGAAGTTCATCACGTTTTAAAGTAACTGGATTACCATAAAAATCAATTTTCATAAATTCAGATGGTTTATTTTTATTTATTTCTTTTATATAACCTATATCACCATTAAAGATATTTTCTTCAACATTATTAACTAAATTAATAATTTTATCTCCTACTCTATAAATTATGTTACCAATTTCTACTTCATTTTTATTAACATTATAAGGATTAAATATTGTTTGTAAGACTTTATTTATTTCATCTATACCATTTACTCCTTTATACATTGGAGCAAGTATTTGAATTCTTTTTTCATCTATTCCATGTTCAATTGACTTTAATACAATTTTACCTATCATTTCTTTTATATCTTCTTTATTACAGTCTAAGAAGTTATAATCATCTTTTTTAGTTTCTATAGATGAAGTTATATCCATATCTTTTATTTCAGATGCAAGTATTGGTATAAATGAGTTATCACTTTGTCGATATATTTCTGTTAATCTAATATGTGGAAATAATTGAGATGAAATCATATCTTTTAAAACATTACCAGAGTTTACTGATGGAAGTTGATATTCATCACCTACAAAACATATTTTGGTATTATCATTTATTCCTTTTAATAAACTACTCATTAAAAAATTATCAATCATACTTGTTTCATCTACTATAATAAATTTATGAATTTCTTTATTATATTCGTTTATTCCGAATTCATTTAATTCTTTATTCCATTTTAAGTATCTATGAATAGTAGATGCTGCAAAATTAGTAGTTTCACTCATACGTTTACTTGCTCTTCCTGTTGGGGCAAGAAGCGCTATATTATTAGTCATTTGTAAATCGGTTAAATTATTTAAGTATTGATACATTCTTAGTAAACCTTTTATGATAGTTGTTTTTCCAGTTCCTGGTCCTCCAGTTATAATTGATACTGGTTGTTTTAAAACTTCTTTTATGGCATTTTTTTGATTTTCATCATATTTAATATTAAATTCACTTTCTACATATGGTAAATATTTATCAAAATCTTTGATACTCGTTTCATCATTATTTAACATTTTAGATAAAGTATTAGCGATATTTACCTCATCTAAATAGTTTTCCATTAAATAATATTTATTATCAAGAACTTTTAAATTACCACTAAATATTAGTTTTTCAAATATATCATCAATATTTTCATCAGTAGTTATATCAAATTCTTGATTTAAAGCATTAAGTATTTCTTCTTTATATGTATACGTATCTCCTGATGAAAAAGTAATTCTTTTTATTGCTTCTATAATACATGCTTGAATACGCATTTCATTTGTTTCTTCATAAATTTTAAAGAAAGCTTTATCTAAAGAATTAAAATCAACAAATTCAATAAAAGCATATAAATTATTTTTAGCTACATTTGTTGCTTTATTTCCATATTTATTTACTATTTTCATTACTTCTTTATTAGAAAAATCTAAGCTTTTTAAAAACATGATTGTTTCATCAGTTTCATAATAATCCATGATAGATTTATATATTTTTTCTACAGTTGAATCTGCTAAACCGACTTTAATTAAATTATTTTTATCTTCTTTAATTAAATTAATTGCATCTTCTCCTAAAGTATCAACTATCTTTTTAGCTGTTTTTTCTCCACAGCCTTTTACAAATGGTGAAGTCAAAAATTCTTCTACTCTGTTAACTCCAACTATTTCTTGTTTTTTATAGCTTGTTACTTGAAATTGGTATCCGTATCTTTCATTTAAAACATAGTTACCTTCTAATTCATAAGATTCATCTATATTAGTTTCATGAAAGTATCCATTAATCGTGATAGTTTTATTAACAAGTTCACTTAAATTAACACTTGTTTCTTTAACACGAAAAAGAATGACCTTGTAGCCATTATTTCCATCAAATATAATTTTTTTAAATTTACCTGTAATTTTGTCCATAACGTAATTATATCACGTATTTAATATTTATTAATATTATTTTTCTTTATATTCACTTATAAACCAAGATTTTAAATTAATGTCTTCTAACCCACTTCCACAGTAAGCACAGTGTTTATTAGATAAATTTTTTACTGGAGAACCACAATTTGGACAATGAATACCAATTAGATTTTTAGTTGATTCATATTTTTCCGGATCATAAACATATATAAATTTTGTTTCATATACAGTTTGTTTTTTATAATCACTGTAGTCTGAAATAATTTCATCATTTTTCTTTTCTTTATAAAAGTATTCCAAAGATGTAGCTACTGAAATCATTAATACTCCATCACTTTTTTTATAACTCTTTATAGCATGATTATGAAATTTTATATCTTTAAATTTTTTAGATATATTACTATTTTTCATATCTTCAATAGTAAGTTCAAGATTATTTTTTATAACATTTAATTCTACTTTATTTAAAACAACTTCATTTTCTAATGAATTAAATATAGCAAGTAAAGATGTTTCAACTTTACGATATAATTCAGATTCACTAAAGTTTGGAAAGTCACGAACTATTCTAGGAATTATAAGTGAACTCATTCCAGAAATAGATTTATGTCTAGTTATAGCATCACTTTCTCCATCTTTAATCATACTTACTAGTTCACTTTCACTTAAACCTAAACTCTTAACACTTTTCTTTAATTTAGAATATATAACTAAAATAATCGCTCCAATTATTATTAAAATAACAAAAACAATACTTAACCATATAAGTAAAAATTCCATAGCTACACCTCTTATTAACTATATTCATTATACAATTTATATATTTCAATGTAAATTAAATCTACAAATTATTTTCTCTTTTAAATTCTTGTAACTCATTTAATGATTTATATAATTTTTTACCAGATGATGGTTCATAAAGAAGTGTAATAGGATCATCATCACTATAGGGATTATAAATGGTTAAAGAATTAATTGCGTAATATGGATTTAATCGACGATTAATTTCAGCTATTTTTAATTCTTCTTTTAAAGCTATATCACTTATCTCATCTAAAGACATTTTCTTACTTTTTATCAACTCAAATATTTTTTTATCAGTTTTATCTTGGAAATATTCATAATATCTAGAATAAACTAAATCTTCTAGATATTGTAAATACTCTTCTGGTGCATTTAAATATTTCTTTTTAAGAATTTTTTGCTTATAATCAAATGAATCAACAAATAATGTTTTCATAGAAATACTACCTCTTATATTAATTGGTAAATTTTCTATATAACTATAATAGTAAGCAAAGGCTTCATATCCATCAATATTGTTTGGTAAAGAAAGATTTAGAAAAAATTGGCTTGTTTTCTTTAAAAAGTTTATTATTTCTTTTTCACCTTCTATAACCGCCAATCTTTGAGCGAAAATTGGGTTTGTTTCTAGTATTTGCTCAATAGGATATCCATCCATACCAATATAGCCAAGTATTATATCAAGTTCTTTATTTAATTCATAATATTTCTTAATATCATTTAATATATTTTTATATTGAGGTTTATTGTAAAGTTCATATAAACGTATTTGAGAATACTCTTTAGGAAGTACCAAAAATCCTTTAGTTGGGCTTATCGATTTAGCATTACTTAAATCTATAGAAGAGTCTATATAGTCCGTTGCATCAACAATGATTATATTTTTACTATCTAGTTCTATTTCTCCCCATACATGGTTTTCATCTTCTCTTTTTGTTTTTATTACTCTTATACCAAATTGTTTCATAATATAAGAATATAGTTCTAACCATTGAGTACATACAACATAAGAGAATATCTTAGTATGTTCTGGATCACATGGTGTATTAACAATTATACTTTTTCTTTCTTGATCTTTTATTTGGGTATAAGAAATATCATAATAAAGATATCTAGATAATTCAATGTATGCAAATCGAGCTATCAATAAAGGATCAGTAAGTCTTTTTTCTTTAATCATCGTAATAACATAATCGGCAATATTATTATTTTCAATTAAATTTAATGCATCCATTTTAGAAATATTAGTTTTATTTTCTATATTATTTGCTCGTATAACCTCAATAAAGTATTTTAATTTTTGTTCTAAAGCAATTACCCACATATTTTTGTATGATTCTTTTATAAAATCTAATTCTTTTAAATATTGTCTTGCTGTTTTAATGTGTTCTTTTCTAAAAATACCATTTGCTATTTCAAAGTCACACGATTTTATAAAATTTTGTAAATCATAAAAACCCTTTTCTATCATATCCTCACCCCTTAAAGATTAAAACATAATTGTTGTTATTCTATCATACAAATTTGTTTATTGCAAAAAATATAGTATAATAGTTACAGGTGAAATTATGAAAAAGAAAAAGTTATTTATGAATATCTTAATGGTAATTTTTATTTTACTTTTTTGTTATTCAATATTTAAAATAATAAGTTGGAAAAAAGACTCAGATAATACATCTAATGAACTTAATGATATGCACGAAAATGTTGATATAAAAGAAAGTACAGATAACACAGAAATTGTTGAACAACAAGAATACCCTAAAAAAGATAATCCTTACTGGGATTATATAAAAATGAGTTTAATTGATGTTGATTTTTCAAAGTTAAAGAGTACGAATGAAGATATTGTTGGTTGGATTACAGTTAATGGAACTAACATAAATTATCCTTTTGTACAAACTGATAACAATGTTTATTATTTAGACCATAGTTTTAATAAAAAGAAAAATGATGCTGGTTGGTTATTTTTAGATTATAGAAATAATTTATTGGATAATAAAAATTCAATTATATATGCTCATAATAGAAAAGATAAAACAATGTTTGGTTCGTTAAATAATACTTTAAAGAAAAGTTGGTTTAATGAAACTGGTAATCATATAATAAAAGTATCAACAGAAAAAGAAAATGGTTTATATCAAATATTTAGTATTTATCACATACCTACTTCAACAGATTATTTAAAAACAGATTTTAAAGATGATGATGAATTTATTGAATTTGTTAATTTAATAAAAGATAGAAGTATATATAAATTTAATACTGAGGTAAATACCAATGATAAAATATTAACTTTATCAACATGCCATAGATCTAATGAAAAATTAGTTGTTCATGCAAAATTAATTAAGTATGAAAAAAAGAGCTAAAAAGCTCTTTTAATTTTGCATTTTTTTCTTATATAAATAAGATGTTAGAATACCAGCTAAAGATATAACTCCTACTATAATATAGAAAATTATATTATCTGAAGTTTTTGGATTAGTAATACTTTCATTAGTTGCAATTATTCCATATTCACTTAAGTGATTTGTTTCAAAAACGATGTCTCCATCCTCTATTGTAGCAGGAATAGTTT
This sequence comes from uncultured Bacilli bacterium, assembly GCA_934098345.1. Classification (GTDB taxonomy): domain Bacteria; phylum Bacillota_I; class Bacilli_A; order RF39; family UBA660; genus CAG-582. The sequence continues at coordinate 786 of CAKONX010000057.1, read as the reverse complement.
CTTTTATTTCACCATTTAAGATATATACAATTTTATATGTTTTATATCCTTTTAAATCTTCTGGTAAAGCAAATCTAATTTTCATTTTAGTATCACTGATTTTAACTACTTGACCATTTTCTAATACATTTATATCTACGATATATTTAACATTTTTATTTGCTAAATCTTCTTTAATTTCTGTTGGTTTAATATCTAATTTGTAGTCTTTATTAACTCCTGACTCAAATTCAATTTGTCCTTTAGTTTCACCAGTACTTTGAATTTCTTTAACAGTTTCCTTAACTGGTTGCTCAGGTTTTGTAGGTGTAGGAGTTATTGTTATTTTGGTTGTAACACTAAATGACTGTTCATCATAAGAACTTCCACATACATATCCAACTTCTTGTCCATTAATTTTTAATTTTGTATTTTGTCCAAAAAACCACTTCTCACCACCTTCAGCTGTAGTTACTAAAGCTAATTCATAAGTATATGTTTTATTTTTATCAAACATAGTTATTAATTTTCCACCCCAGTATTCAAGATGATCATCATTATTAAACCAATCTACAGAACTTATTCCTGCATCATTAGTTCTCCATGCTTCAAAAACAAATTTATATCTATCGTCTGATATTGTTCCAGTAAATACTGGTTTCTCACCATTACTGAATTTTAAAGTTACATTATTAATTTCAACAACATCTATTTCTTGCTTTTGTATTGGCTTAGTTGGTTTTATTGTCTTTATCGCTGGAACAAATATTGACTTTTTATCTTGTCCAACACTCATTGTATTTACTT
>CAKONX010000056.1 GCA_934098345.1 uncultured Bacilli bacterium | reverse complement strand
AAGAAAAAAGAATGGTCTAAAAAAAGAAAAGAAACAAAAAAATACAGAAGAAGAAAAAACTATTGTAAACGAATAATTTTAAAAGTCATGTTTAACACATGATTTTTTTTGTTAAATAAAAAAATCTAAAAACTATTAGGTTCTGATTTTGTCGATATATGTCAAGTTCTTTTTGTTTTATTTCTTGAATGCTACAACTGAACTATCTCCTTTTACTAGGTATCCTTTTTTTAATCGTTCATTCTCAATTCTTAACTTCATATTTTCATATTGTAATTTTTCCATATTAGACAATTTTTTTTTATTAGAAAATTTACTTAATGGGTTTCCAGGATTCTTTTTATTTTCCAATGCATCTAATCCTTCTTTATTATATTTAATTATCCATCCCCAAAGCATTCCAACGGAAATATCATATTCTTTGGCAACTTGTTCAGTTGATTTACAATTTTATTAATACTTCATTAATTATTTTTACCTTATCTTCTTTTGACCAATATCTATTTGGTTCTTTTCTAATTCTTGCCATATTCTTCATCCAATTTTATTATAATAAAAAATGTAGACCGTTTTTATGTGTCTACATTTAACTTACAACTTCAAAAATATCTTCGTGTTTTTATTTTAATATTTTATCTACAATACCATAATCTAGAGCTTCTTCTGCATCCATATAATGATCTCTTTTAGTATCGTTATTTATTTTTTTTATTGATTTATTCGTGTTTTTTGCAAGTAATTTGTTTAGTTTTTCTCTTAAATGTAAAATTCTATCTGTTTGTATTTGAATTTCCGTTGCTTGACCTTGAGCTCCACCTAAAACTTCATGAATCATTACTTCAGCATTTTCTAAAATACATCTTTTCCCTTTTTGGCCACTTGAAAGTAGAAAAGCTCCCATAGATGCACTCATACCAACACCGATAGTTGATACATCACTTTTAATAATATTCATTGTATCGTATATTGCAAATCCTGCTGTAACAGAACCACCAGGAGAATTTATATATAGATAAATATCATCATGATTTAATGAATCTAAATATAAAAGTTCTGAAATAACTAAAGATGATACTTCATCATTTATTTCACCACTTAAAAATATAATTCTATCTTTTAATAATCTAGAATAAATATCATAGATTTGATGCCCTTCATAATTTTTTTCTACTATTGTTGGAATTATCAATTATTATCACCTAATAATATTATAAATAAAAAGTGTAAAAATATTCTTAAATAAAATGACAAATAAACACGAATTTTATAATAAAGTATTGTATTTCATGATATAATTTAAAATAGGTGAATACTATGAATAATAAAGAATATGTTGCTGGGTTAAAATTTTTATTGTATGTAGCTGTAAAAGATCTTTATAATGGTGAAGTTTTATTTCATCATTCATTAGATAAAGGAATATATACAACTATTAAAAGTGATACAACTATTGGTAAAGAAGAAGTTAATAAAATAAAAGAATATATGAAGTCACTCGTTGAAAAAGATATTCCAATAGAAAAGAAAATGGTTACTAAAAAAGATGCATATAATTATTTTAAAAATAAAAATATTAAAGAAAAGATGTATAATGTTTTAAATATTAGTAATTTAACTATATCTTTATTTAAACTTAAAAATTATTATAATTATTTTTATACACATGATATGGTTAAAAGTACTAAAGAATTAAGTTTATTTGATTTACATTTTATAAATGATAACGAACTTATTTTAATATATCCAACTAATAATGAAATTATATATTCTTTTAGAAAAAAATTATATCAAGCATTTTCTGAATATGATGAATGGTTAAAAAGATTAAATGTTAATTACGTCATGGATATTAACAAATTAATTGCTGAAGGAAAGATAAAAGATTTTATTCGTAAAAATGATATTATGGTTGATAATAAACTTGAACATATTGCTGAGGAGATAGTTTTAAATAATAAAAAAATAGTTTTAATAGCTGGTCCTTCTAGCAGTGGTAAAACAACAACAAGTAAAAAATTAAGTTTATTTTTATCTAGTTTAGGAGTAAATGCAATACCTCTTTCTTTAGATGATTTCTTCTTGAATAGAGATGAAACTCCTTTAGATGAATTTGGTAATAAAGATTATGAATCAATTAATTCTTTAGATTTAAAATTATTTAATAAGGTACTAGATGATTTATTAAATGGAAAATCTACTCATTTACCAACTTATAATTTTATAACTGGAGAAAAAGAAATAAGTGATAAAGAAACTATTTTAAGTGAAAAAGATTGTTTAGTTATTGAAGGTTTACATGGACTTAATCCTAACTTAATAAGTGATGAATATAAAAGTATGATTTATAAAATATATATTAGTCCATTAACACCTTTAAATGTTGATCGACATAATTATGTTTCTACAACTGAAAATAGACTTTTAAGAAGAATTATAAGAGACTTTAGAACTCGAGGCAAAAGTGGAGAAGATTCACTTGCTTCTTGGAGTAGTGTTAGAAGAGGAGAAGAAAATTATATTTTCCCTTATACAGATGATGCAGATGCTGTTTTAAATACTGCTTACGCTTATGAAATAGGTGTTTTGAAAGTTTATGTTGAGCCTATACTATATAGTATAGATTTAAATAGTGAATATTATAGTGAAGCAAGAAGAATATTAGATCACCTAAAAACATTTTATCCAATACCAAGTGAATATGTAAGTGAAGATAATTTGTTAAGAGAGTTTATTGGTGGATCAAGTTTTGAATAGGAGAGGATTTTATGAAAAAAATAGCTATTAATGGATTTGGAAGAATTGGAAGATTGGCATTTAGAGAACTTTTAAAGAATCAAGAGTATGAAGTAGTTGCAATTAATGATTTAACTAGTGTTGAAGATTTATATTATTTGCTAAAATATGATTCTAATTTTAGAATGTATGATGCAAGTGAATTAAGTTTTGATGATGAATCATTAATTGTTAAAGGAAAACACGTACGTGTATTTAAAGAAATGGATGCTGCAAATTTACCTTGGGATGAACTTAATATAGACGCTGTTTTAGAATGTTCTGGACATTATACAGATATTGATGCAGCTTCATCTCATATAAAAGCAGGAGCTAAACATGTTATTATATCTGCTCCAGGTAAAGGAGATATGAAAACTATTGTATTTGGTGTAAATTCAAGAAGTTTAACAGGAGAAGAAAAAATAATTTCTGCTGCTTCTTGTACTACAAATTGTCTTGCTCCAGTTTTAAACTTATTAGATAAATACTATGGAGTAGAATATGGATATATGACTACTATTCATGCAACAACTAATGACCAAACTACTTTAGATGTTGCTCATAAAAAAGGAGCTTTTTCAAGACGAGGAAGAAGTGCTTTAGAAAATATAATACCTGCATCAACTGGAGCTGCAAGCGCAATTGGAAAAGTATTACCTAATTTAAATGGTAAATTAAAAGGTTCTGCTTTTAGAGTTCCAACAATTGATGGATCTGTAGTTGACTTAACTGTTAAATTAAATAAAATGGTAACTAAAGAAGAAATAAATGAAATGTTTAAAAATAATCAAAGTGATGTTATTAAAATTACATTTGATCCAATTGTATCAAGTGATATTATAGGTCAAACAGTTGGTTCTTTAGTTGATGGACTTTTAACTGATGTATTAGAAAGTGAAAATGAAAACTTAGTTAAAATAGTAGCTTGGTATGATAATGAACTTGGTTATACTAATCAAATGATTAGAACTTTAGGAGAATTATTAAAATGAAAAAGGTAGTTAAATATTTTCTTTTAATGATTTTGTTAATTCCATGTGTTTGTTTTGCTGAATCTACTAACTTTCAACCAACTTATGAAGTTGATACAGAAATAAAAGATAATTATCTTTATATTATGCTTGGTTATGAAGGTGATGATATAGAGAATATTGATGAGACTATAGCATTTAAAACTGGTACAATTGAACTTACTAGCATAGATGCAATGAATGGATATTCAGTAAAAAAACAAGAACTAACAAAAGATGGTAAATATACTAAAATAAATTTAAGTATTGAAAATGCTGAACTTGCTACTAATAAAAATTATGCAATATTAGAATTTAAAGTAAATAATACTAAATATACTGATTTATTTTTCTATAATATTGATGGATTAAATATTAAATCTAAATTTAGAAATAATGGTAATATTTTAGCTTTAAGAAAAGATAATGATCTAATGATTACAACTAAGAAAGATATTACTTCATCTACTAAAACTCAATATTTCTTTATAAATAATATGAATATATTTATAATTTTTGGAGTTTGCTTATTTATATGTTTAATGGGATTTATTAATTTACCAAATAAAAAGAAAAAAACAAATGATGAAGAAAGAAAAGATTATAATGAAGAAATTGATTCATCATTCTATAATAAAGATATTTAGAATTGACAAATATAAAATTTAATTCTATAATTTGTTGTATAAAGCAATTGATGAAGACGTTAAATAGATATTTTTTCTAGAGAAACTGTGGCTGGTGAAAACAGTTAAAAAATGCTATTTATGAATCACTTCTGATGTGTCTTGGGGATAAGCCAAGAACGTTTACCGCGTTAAAGTTAATAAAGTGTGAATTACATTCATAAAATAGGATGGTACCACGGACTTGTTCGTTCCTATATTATGGATGTTTTTTTTTTGGAAAGGAAATGTTTATGAAAAATTTTAAAGAACTTGATAAAAGAAAAACAAGTGAAGTTGAAAGAAGTATCTTAGAGTCATGGAAAAAAGAAGATATTTTAAATGAAACTATTGAAAACAGAAAAGATGGAAAAAATTGGGTTTTCTATGATGGACCAATATATGCAAATGCTAAACCAGGAATTCATCATGTTCTTGCTAAAACTGTAAAAGATTCATTTTGTAAATATCATACAATGAAAGGTGAAAGAGTTTTAAGAAAAATAGGTCTTGATACACATGGACTTCCAATTGAAGTTAATGTTGAAAAGAAACTTGGTTTTAAAACAAAAGCTGATATAGAAGCATTTGGTGTTGAAAATTTCTGCCGTGAATGTAATAAAGCAACTGCTTTAAATATTGATGAAATAAATGCTGTTACGGATAAAATGGGTCAATTTATTGATTGTGAACATCCTTATGTAACTTGTTCAAATGAATATATTGAATCTGAATGGTGGATTATTAAAGAAATGGATAAGAAAGGTCTTTTATATCATGGAAATAAAGTTTTATGGTATTGTCCTAGATGTGGAACTGAGCTTTCTCAAAATGAAGTTTCTCAAGGATATGAAGAAACAAGTGTTAATACAGTTATTGTTCCTTTAAAAAGAGTAGATGCAGATGAATATTTTCTTGCATGGACAACAACTCCTTGGACATTAATGGCTAATGTTGCTATATGTGTTAATCCAAATATTAAATATGTTAAAGTATTATCTCAAGGATATAAATTTATTTTAGCTGAAAGCTTGGCTACAAAAGTTTTAGGAGAAGATTTTGAAGTTCTTGAAACATTTGAAGGTAAAGATTTAGTTGGAATAAAATATGAACAATTAATGCCTTTTGTTAAAGTTGAAGGAAGATGTCATGAAGTTATAGCAGATAATTATGTTACTGCTGAAGATGGTACAGGAATCGTTCATATTGCACCCGCATATGGTGAAGATGATAATCGTGTATGTCGTGAAAATGGTATTGGCTTTGTTAATCCAGTTGGTTTAGATGGATGTTATACTGAAGGACCATGGAAGGGAACTTTAGTTACTAGCCCTGAACTTGAAATAGAAATTATTAAATGGTTAAAAGAAAATGATAAGTTATTCAAAAAAATAAAAATAACTCATGATTATCCACATTGTTGGAGATGTCATTCACCACTTATAAGTTATCCAAAACCAGCTTGGTATATTAAAACAACAGCATATAAAGATAAGATAATTGAAGAAAATAATAAAATTAATTGGTATCCAGATTATGTTGGAACTAAACGTTTCTCTAACTGGCTTGAAAATATGATTGACTGGGGAATTTCTAGAAATAGATATTGGGGATGCCCACTTCCAGTTTGGACTTGTGAATGTGGTAATAAATGTGTAGTTGGTTCACTTGAAGAACTACAAAACTTAATTATTGAAGATATAGATGTTAAAAATATTGAATTACATCGTCCATATGTAGATGAACTTCATATTAAATGTGATAAATGTGGTGGGTCTATGGATAGAGTTAAAGATGTATTAGATGTATGGTTTGATTCAGGATCAATGCCATATGCTCAATATCATTATCCATTTGAAAATAAAGAATTATTTGAAAGTCAATTTCCAGCTGATTTTATAGCTGAAGGACTTGATCAAACTCGTGGATGGTTCTATGTATTACTTGTAATTTCAACAATTATATCTGGTAAATCTAGTTTCAAAAATGTTGTTGTAAATGATATGGTTCTAGATGGATTTGGTAAGAAAATGAGTAAATCAACTGGTAATGTTGTTGATCCAATAAAAGAACTTGAAGAATTTGGTGCGGATATAGTTAGATGGTATATGCTTTCTGTTTCCCCAGTATGGACTCCATTAAAATATGATTCAAAAGGTTGCAAAGAAGTTCATTCTAAGTTCTTTAATCCATTTAAAAATACTTATACATTCTTCCAAACTTATGCTAATATTGATGGAATTGATACAGATGAGTGTTTTGTAGAATATAAAAATCGTGAAGAAATAGATAAATGGTTATTATCTAAATATAATAAATTAGTTAAAAATGTAACTGATGCTTATGAAGCATATGATTTAAATCAAGTTGTAAAACAAATTACTTCATTCGTATCTGATGATTTATCTAATTGGTATGTAAGAAGAAATAGAAATAGATTCTGGAGTAGTGAACTTGATAATTCTAAAAAATCAGTTTATATAACTACTTATGAAGTATTAACTGGATTATGTAAATTATGTGCTCCAATTATACCTTATACAACCGAAGAAATTTATAGAAATCTAACTGGTGAAAAATCAGTTCATTTAAGTGATTTTCCTAAATATGATGAAAGTTTAATAAATGAAGAAATTGAAGTAAAAATGGATTTAGTAAGAGATTTAATTTCTACTGGTAGATTTGTTCGTGAAGAAACTAAGATAAAAGTACGTCAACCAATAAGTGAAGCTTTAATTGATGGTAAATATGAAAATATACTTGGAGATTTAGTAACACTTATAAATGAAGAATTAAATGTTAAAAAAGTTACATTTGTAGATGATTTATCTAAATATATGAACTTTATAATTAAACCTAATTTTAAAGTATGTGGTGCAATATTTGGTAAAAAGATGGGAATGTATCAACAAGCTTTAAATGATTTATCACTTGAAGATGAGGAATCTTTATTAAAAGAAGAAACTATTACAATAGACTTTGATGGTGAAAGACTTGATATAACTCCTGATATGGTTGATATTAGGATTGATGCAAAAGAAGGATTTAATGTAGGTATGGAAAATAATAAATTCATTATTTTAAATACTGAACTTACTCGTGAACTTTTACTTGAAGGACTTGCTCGTGAATTTGTATCTAAAGTACAAAATTTAAGAAAAACAAGTGGTT
>CAKONX010000055.1 GCA_934098345.1 uncultured Bacilli bacterium | reverse complement strand
TGGAGCAAGTGAGGAGAATCGAACTCCCGTCTCAACCTTGGCAAGGTCGCATTCTAGCCGTTGAACCACACCTGCAACGCACTAATAATATAACAAAAAAAACATTTAATTGCAAGTAGTAGTTCAAATATTTTTTTTATTATGCTATAATTTTATTATATTGGGAAGGTAATAAAATATGACAAAGAAAAAGAATAAAACAAAAAAATTAAAAAATAACCTAATAAAACTTAAAGATAACTTATTTAACTTTATAAAATACAATAGATTATTTTTATCATATGTAATCTTGTCTTTCATTAGTTGTTTTCTTTTAAGAGCATTAACAATTGGAAATCCATGGGATATTAAAGCAAATGTCTTTGATATAACAGTAATAATGTTATTTGGCTCTTTAGCATATTTTATTAAACCTAAAAAGCAATATATTCTTTTTATATCATTATTGTGTTTTTATACAATTTTAAATATTGTCAATAGTGTTTATTATGCTTTCTTTAATAGTTTTGCATCTTTTTCATTACTTGCATCTATGGGCCAAACTGCTGAAGTAAAGGATGCTGTGTTTGAAAAATTAAAAGTAATTAATTTTGTATATTTAATCATGCCAATTATATTTATTTTTATTAATAAATATTTGAAAAAGAAAAAATATTTTGATGTAGTTGAAAAAATAGAGGTAGGTAAGAAACTATTTACGGGAGTTGCTATAGTAGCTGGTATATTTTTATTTATAAATATTTCAACATTATCCGGAAAAGACTTATCTAGATTCTCTAAACAGTGGAATCGTGAATATGTTGTATCTAGATTTGGAATCATTGTGTATCAAGGAAATGATCTTGTTCAAACTATAAAAAGTAAAGTATCTAGTATGTTCGGTTATGAAGAGGCCGCAAAAAACTTTAGTGATTATTATAAAGAAAATACAAGACCTGTAAGTAAAAATAAATATACAAATAAATATAAAGATTATAATGTTATAGTTATCCATATGGAAAGTATAATGAACTTTTTAATCGGTTTAAAAATCAATGGTGAATATGTAACACCTAATTTAAATAAACTAGTAAATGAATCAATGTATTTTGATAACTTTTATCCTCAAGTAAGTGTAGGAACAAGTTCGGATACAGAATTTACTTTTAATACAAGTTTAATGCCAGTACAAAGTGGAACAGTATTTGTTTCATATTATAATAGAAACTATGTAACTTTAGAAAAACTTTTATCAGAAAAATCTTACTATACATTCAGTATGCATGGAAATAAAGCAAGTATGTGGAACAGAAGCAAAATGCATATGTCTTTAGGCTATAAAGATTTTTATTCTGAAGAATATTATAATGTCGATGAAGTAGTAGGCTTAGGCTTATCAGATAAATCATTTTTTACACAAAATGAGTCTTTAATAAGACAAATAAATGATATGGTTAAAGATAGTGATGAATATAAAAACTATATGGGAACAATTATTACTTTATCAAATCATACACCATTTGATGATGAGTCTCTTAAAAACACATTTGATGTAACATATCATACTGGAAAACTTGATGAAAATGGAAAAGAAATAGTATATGATTATTTAGAAAATACGACTATGGGAAACTATATAAAATCAGCTCATTATGCTGATAAATGTTTAGGTGAATTTATTGACTATGTTAAAAAACATGATGAATATAACAAAACATTATTTGTTTTATATGGAGATCATGCTGCTCAACTTTCTAAAAAACAATTTGAAAATTTTGTTAATTATGATTTTGCAACAGGACAACAAAAGTTAGATACTGATCCAACATATATTAATTATGATTATTATGAAAACGAATTATTTAAGAAAACCCCATTAATTTTTTATACAAAAGATAATAGTTTAAAAGAAAAGGTTAGTTATCCAATAGGAATGATAGATGTTCTTCCAACAATTGGAAATATGTTAGGAATATATAATAAATATGCTTTAGGTCATGATATATTTGAAATAAAAAACAAAAATACAGTAGTATTTCCGAATGGAAACTTTTTAACAAATAAGGTGTATTATTATAATTCTAAAAATGAAATGAAAGTATTTAATTCAGAAACTTTAGATGCTAACTATATAAATGAGCATAAACAATATACTGAAAAAATTCTAGAAATATCTAATGATATTATTGTATATGACTTAATCGAAAAAGAGGGGAAAGATACTGATGAAAAAAAATAAAATTTGGATAATTACAATATCTTTAGTTATACTATTTTCTATACTTGGATATTTAGCATATAATATATTTTTTAAAAAAGAAGCAAAAAAAGATGAGACAAGTAATGAAACAAATATAACTGAGATTAATGGATATGGTATAACTTTAACTGATAATGATACAGCTTTATATAAAACTGAATTTGAAATGTTAAAAGCTAATTTAGAAAGTGAAAATATTGATTATCAAGAATATGCTAAAAGTATAGCAAAATTATATATTATTGATTTGTATACAATAAATAATAAAGTTAATAAATATGATGTTGGGGGATTAGAATTTATTTATGAAGGAGCAAAAGATAATTATATTACTAATGTAACTGATACTCTTTATAAATATGTTGAAGATAATTCTAAAAATAAAAGAAAACAAGAACTTCCAGTAGTTAGTAGTGTAAGTGTTGATTCAATTAATGAAACTACTTATAAAGTTAATGATGAAAACATCACATATAACGGTTATAAAATAAAAGTTACTTGGGATTATGAAAAAGACCTTGGGTATGATAAGACTGCAGAAATAATTATTATCAATAAAGATAATCATTTATATGTAGTAGAGGAAAACACAAAATAGTTTTCCTCGTTTTATTTATTAAACTATGATACAATAATTGCGTGATTAATATGAAGTTTGAATTATTATTATGGATTTTGTTTATTTTTTTATTTTATTCCTTTATTGGATGGCTAGGAGAAGTCTTGTTTCTTTTGTTTAAAGAGAAAAAGTTTGTTAATAGAGGTATTACAAATGGTCCATTTTGTACGTTATATGGCTTGATTGCTGTGGTTTTAAGTTTGACTTTAGATGACATAGACAATACGTTTTTAGTTTTTTTATCATCAATTCTTTATAGTACAATTATACAATATATAGCTGGCAAAATACTTTCTTCGTGTAATAAGCAAGTTTGGTGGGATTATTCAAATAAAAAATATAATGTTGATGGGTATATTTGTTTAAATTATTCTTTATTATGGGGATTATTTGGAACTATTTTAATAAGGTTTATAAATCCACTCTTATTAACAATATTTAAAGATTTTAATGTTTATATCGCAGGAATAATTTTATATACACTTATGGGACTTTTTTTAGTAGATTTATTGACATCTTTTATTACTTTAAAAAAAATAAGAAAAAATAAAATAAAAACACATACAGCTTCATTTATGGATTGGATATATGCATCCGTTAAAAACAGACTTGATAAAGCTTATCCAACATTTAGTAAAAAAAATTTAAAGCATGTTTCTTTACCTGATGGTATATCTTTAACTCATGTATTTTACTTATTCATTATATGTGCATTTTTAGGAGCATTAATAGAAATCATTTATTGCAGATTTTCAATGCATAGGTGGATGAGTAGATCTTCAATAATATTTGGTCAGTTCTCATTTGTATGGGGTTTTGCGATAGTTTTAATAACCTTATTATTTTATAGATTTAAAAACAAAAGTAATTTTACATTGTTTATATTAGGTACAATTCTTGGTGGAGCATATGAATATTTCTGTAGTGTTTATACTGAAGTGGTATATGGAACCATTTTTTGGGATTATTCAAAAATACCATTTAATTTAAATGGAAGAATTAACTTACTATTTTGTTTTTTCTGGGGATTTGCAACTATTGTAGTTGTTCGCTATGTCATATCATTTTTAATAAAAGAAATTAATAAAATACCAAAGAAAATATTTAAACCATTAGCAGTATTCTTATTTGTATTTTTACTTTTAGATTTAGGTGTATCTGAGGTTGCAATGAAAAGATATAAAAGTAGACTTAACGGAATAGAAGCACAAAACTATGTAGAAAGGCTATGTGATAAATACGCAGATAATGATTTTATGAAAAAAAGATATTCAAATATGAAAATGGTAAATAAATAGCCTTGAAAATCAAATACTAATGATTTATAATAATGAAAAGCAACGAACAAGAGGAGTAAATATATATTGCTTTAAAGAGAGTTAGTGGTAGGTGTAAACTAATAAACAAATATATTGAAGGTAGCTTGGGAGCTAAATAATTGAATTTAAGTAAGTTATTTCGTATAATATGCGTTAAATATTTGAGGTAATTAATTTTACAAATTAAGGTGGTACCACGTTAACACGTCCTTATAGGATGTGTTTTTTTATGTTTTGGAGGTGAATATGGAAAAAGAAATTAAAATCTTTGATGATTATGTTAAAAGTTTTGATTTTTCTAATGATAAGATAAAAAACAAATATGATCATAGTTTTCGGGTGATGAAAAGAGCAGAGGAAATTGCTATATCTTTAAATTTAAATGAGGAAGATATCCATATTGCATCTCTTGCAGGACTTCTTCATGATATAGGAAGATTTAATCAAGTAAAATATTATGATACTTTTGAAGATAAAAAATCTTTTGATCATGGAGATGAAGGCTATCGAGTCTTAGAAACTGAAATAAAAAAATATACAGATAATGAAAAAGAGGCTTCAATAGTTCTTTTAGCAACTAAATATCATAATAAATATAAATTAGAAGAAACAGATGAAAAAACTAAAATGTTTTGTAATATAGTTCGTGATGCCGATAAATTAGATATCATGGAAACTCAATGTAATGAAGTTCCTGAAAATGTTTATTTAAAAAGCGAATTACTTGAAGATGTTTATAATAAAAAAATGTGTAGAAATGAATATTGTAAAACTGAGACAGATTATATTATAAGAATGCTAGATTGGATATTTGATTTAAATTTTGATTATTCATTTCAATATTTAAAGAAAAAATCAATAATTGAAAATAAGTTTAAATTACTTAGTACTTATGGTAAATCTGAAGAATTGGAAAAATTAGAAAATTTTATTTATAAAAATATAGAAAAGAGATGAATTTATGTTAGATACTAAATATGATCACTTAAGTGTTGAAAAAAACAAATATAATGAATGGAAAGAAAAAGGATATTTTAAATGTGGAAAAGGTAAAACTCCATATTGTATAGTTATACCTCCACCAAATGTTACAGGTATATTACATATTGGACATGCTTATGATACAGCTATTCAAGATGTAATTATTCGTTTTAAAAGAATGCAAGGATATGATACTTTATGGCTTCCAGGTATGGATCATGCAGCAATTGCAACTGAAGCTAAAGTTGTTAAAAGATTAAAAGAACAAGGCATTAATAAATACGAATATGGAAGAGAAAACTTCTTAAATGCTTGTTGGGATTGGACTCACGAATATGGTGGAAATATTAGAAACCAATGGGGAAAACTTGGCTTATCAGTTGATTACACAAAAGAAAGATTTACTTTAGATGAAGGGCTTAATAAGGCTGTAACTAAAGTTTTTGTTGATTATTATAATAAAGGGCTTATCTATCGTGGAGAAAAAATAATAAACTGGGATCCAGTTGCTAAGACAGCCTTATCTAATGAGGAAGTTATTTATAAAGATGTAGAAGGAGCATTTTATCACTTAAAATACATTATTGAAGGATCAAATGATTATTTAGATGTTGCTACAACTAGACCTGAAACTTTATTTGGTGATACTGCTGTAGCTGTAAATCCGAGTGATGAAAGATATAAAGATTTAATTGGTAAAAATGTAATACTTCCAATTGTTAATAAAGCTATTCCAATAATTGGAGATGAACATGCTGATCCAGAATTTGGAACAGGTTGTGTAAAAATTACTCCTGCTCATGATCCAAATGATTTTGAAGTAGGGAATCGTCATAACTTAGAAAGAATAGTTGTAATGAACGAAGATGCAACTATGAATGAATTTGCTGGTAAATATGTTGGACAAACTCGTGAAGAATGTCGTGAAAACTTACTTAAAGATTTAAAAGAACAGGGACTTCTTTTAAGCATTGAACCAATGACACATTCAGTAGGTCATTCAGAACGTACAGGTGTTATGGTTGAACCATATCTTTCTAAACAATGGTTTGTACGTATGCGTCCACTTGCTGATCATGTACTTGAAAATCAAAAAAATAAAGATACTAAAGTAAATTTTGTTCCTGAAAGATATGAAAAAACAATGAATCACTGGATGGAAATAACTTATGACTGGTGTATATCACGTCAACTTTGGTGGGGACACAGAATTCCAGCATGGTATAAAGGCGATGAAGTTTATGTTGGAGAAACTGCTCCAGAGGGAGAAGGTTGGGTACAAGATAATGACGTCCTTGATACTTGGTTCTCTAGTGCTTTATGGCCATTTTCAACACTTGGTTGGCCAGAAAATACAGAAGACATGCAAAAATATTTTCCAAATAACTGCCTAGTAACTGGATATGATATCATTCCGTTCTGGGTAAATAGAATGACTTTCCAATATTTAGAGTTAACTGGTAAAAGACCATTTAAAGATTGTGTAATTCATGGACTTATTCGTGATAAAGAAGGAAGAAAAATGTCAAAATCTTTAGGAAACGGAATAGATCCAATGGATATGATAGAAAAATATGGAGCTGATGCTTTAAGATACTATCTTACAACTGACTGTGCTTTAGGAACTGATCTTCGTTTTAACGAAACAAAGATGACTAGTACTTGGAACTATGTAAATAAAATTTGGAATGCTTCACGTTTTGTATTAATGAATATTGAATCTTTAAAAGAATATGATTTTAGCGCATTAACAAAAGAAGATAAATGGATTCTTACTTGTCTTCAAAAATTAATAAAATCAACTACTAAACATATGGAAAACTATGAATTTAATCTTGTGGGTGCTGAAACTTCAGACTTTATTTGGAATGACTTATGTAGTAACTATATAGAATTTGCGAAATTTAATATTGATAATATTAGTACTAAATCAACACTTTGCTATGTATTATCAAGTGTAATGAAAATGTTACATCCATTTATGCCATTTGTAACAGAAGAAATATATGATATGTTACCAATAAAAGAAAATGAATCTATAATGATAAGTGAGTATCCTGAATATAATAAAGACTTTGTATTTAAAGATGAAGCAGACTTAGTTGAACAAAAAATCGAATTCATTAAGTCCTTCCGTAATATAAAAGCTGAAAATGGAATAAGTAAAGATGCTAAAGTTAAAATAAATAATAAAGATGACATAATTCTAAAAATGTTAAAAATTGAAGATAACTTGGTAGAAGAAGAACTTAACATTAACTCATATAATGTAAAATATGGTGATATTGAAGCAATTATTTATTATGAAAAAGTTGTTACTGAAGAAGAAAAAGCATTAAAAGAAAAGCAAATAAATGATTTAAAAGCTTCAATTGAAAGAAGAAAAAAACTGCTTGCAAATGAAAACTATGTTAATAAGGCTCCTGCTAATTTAGTACAAAAAGAAAAGGAAACTTTAGAAAAAGAAATAAGTGATTTAGAATTATTACAAAAATAAAATAAGTTGGGATTGAACTGAACCCCAAAAGTTGGACAGTTTATTAATAGTTTCTAATTAGAGGATTGTAACCTGTAATTTACGGGTGA
>CAKONX010000054.1 GCA_934098345.1 uncultured Bacilli bacterium | reverse complement strand
TTTCCATTTATTATTAAAGTTGTACTAATTGCTGCAAATCCAATAGAAATTATTAAAATTGCAACTATTATTGCACTTCTTTTATTCATACAAATTACTCCTTACAAGGTTATTCAAATTTCTTCTACAAACTCTATAACAGGTCGAACTCCATATGCTCCTGCACCATAATAATAATTACTATAAAGCCCTCCATTTGAATCTATACGCCAAACATTGCTAACATCAATGGATGCTGATGTTCCTACCCAGTAGGAACTTGAGTAAAGCCAATCGTGTCCGCTAGAAACACATGAGTGATTGCTAACTTTACATCCCAATTCTAATAATTCACTTTTTAAGATTAGTCTTGCAGTGGCATTTAATCCTAACTTTTGTATATATTTTTCATAGCCATTGTTCTCGTCATATAATGCAGAGTTGACATTACCGGGATATGATTTTAAAGCTATATTTTCATCATTTGAATTTGGCCATCCATTAACGTTAGAAAAAGTTACACCTCCTAGAAAAGGATTTGTCCCACCGGAATACCACCCTTTAGCATTTTCATTTTGAATTCCTATTGTGCCTTCTGATAAGTTGTCACCAACATTCAAATTATAATAAGCTAAAGCTACTACTTTGTGATTATTGTTTGATATAACATAAAATTTTTCATTACCAACAATTATTGTGTCTCCTAATTCCGCATATGTAGATGTATTATTTTCTGCTTTTGTTAAAGTGTAGGATGTTTTTTTACCTAATTCAGTTCTTTCTATTGCATTAAATGTTAACTCACATACATATTCTTCTTTTACTTCTTCTGTAGATGTTTTATTTAAGGTTATTGTTAATGTCCCATTTAATGTTTCTTTTGCTTTTACGACTGTAGCATTATTTTCAAACTCATTTTTGATACTTGTATATTTTGCTGTTGTATTTTCTTTTACTTTACAATTTACTTTTACTTCGGCATCATAATTACTTGAATTATTTGTTACTTCATAATTTAATACTGAAGTATCACCAACATTTTTTAAATCTTTAGTATTAAAATTTATAATTTTTTTAGTGTCATCTATTACATTTGCATATACATCTTGTCCATCTAATGAAGCTGCAGTGAATATTACAGAAAAATCATCTGAATTTTCACTTACTTTTGTACTTCCGTTGATAATTAAAGTTGTGCTTATTGCCGCAAATCCTATTGCCATTATTAAAATTGCAATTACTATTGCACTTCTTCTTTTCATATATACACACACCATTCTATGTTAATTATACTATAATTTTCTTTATTTTTTATTTAATATTTTTATGATGTGTAAATATTTACATAAAATGTAAATACTAAATTAAAACATAAAAAAATGGAATCTATTATTCCATTTTTTAGATGTTATTCAAAATAATCATTTCTATATTCTAATTCATCTACATTACTTACATTATTAGTTGGATTAATTATTTTTGTTGTTTCCTTTTTTAACATTTTTTTAAGAATAAAAATAATACATGTAACAAATGATACAAATACAACAATTATTAAAATTAAATAAATTACACTTTTAGTATTCTTCTTTTCTTTATATTCTTTTTTCACTAAATTTATTTTATAAACGCGGGTTTTATTCGTTTCATTATTTAAGACTTTTAATTCTATGAAGTCTTTATCTTCAACATTAATTATTCCTTCATTAACAGATATATTAGTATCTTTTTCAGTAATTATATATAGTTCTTTTAAGTCATTTGGTATAGTTATAGAATAACTTGTTTGATTTTCTTTAAAATCCAAATTATAACCTACTATTTTTAAACTTTTTAAAGATGGTATTATCTCCTCTTTTACTTCTTCAGTTGTTGTAGTTGTGGTTGTTTCTCCTACTGGTTGTTCAACTGGAATATCTACACTTATAACTTTAGTAGTTGTTTTTGTTGTATTATTTACCTTTTTTGTTGCTTCTGTATTTCTAACAGTTGTGTTATTACTTGCACTTTTTGTTGTAGTTGTTGTAGTAGTAGTTGTCGTTGTTTTTTCATTAACATAAACAACTATTTTATAAGTTGTTATAATCTCTTTCTCGTCATAATCTGATGCATTGATGCTTACTGATATAGTTGTAGTACCTACTGAATTTCCTTTTATAGTAATTGCCTTTGATTCATTATCCATCCAGAAGTGAGTTTCACCTACAGTGGCTATATTTGTATTAGCGCTTGTAATAGTCACTTCACCTGCAGCTGAAGAAGCAGTTATATTAAAGTTAACTGAACCACCAGGATACATACTGACATTATA
This sequence comes from uncultured Bacilli bacterium, assembly GCA_934098345.1. Taxonomy (GTDB): domain Bacteria; phylum Bacillota_I; class Bacilli_A; order RF39; family UBA660; genus CAG-582. Next base: position 5,487 of record CAKONX010000054.1, on the reverse strand, counting down.
TTTATTTACTGTTATACTTCCTGCAAATACATAACTTGGAATAAATATTATTAATAGCAATAAATATTTGTAAAATCTTCTCATTATACTTCACCCTTTAAAATTCTATTTTTTATTCTTATGTAATCCTGTGGTGTAATTTTTCCATCTTCATTAGCATCAGCACTTAATAAATTTATTTCATCTGTTATACCTTTAGTTCCCAAAATATGATTTTTTATTCTTATATAATCTTGAGGAGATATTTTACCATCCATATTGGCATCTCCTATAAGAATAATTACATAATCATTATCCTCTGTAGTCACCACATCTCCAGTTTTAACTTTATCATTTTCAGTTAATGATGCTGAATTTCTAACTAAATCTAAATTATTTTCATAATTTAGATTACCTAAAACATAATTTCTATTTATAGTTGAGCTTTTACTTGGAAGAATTTTAATATATTTTCCTTCTATTTTAAATGTATTTGAAGTTAATTTATCATGAACTTCAAAACTAACTGATTTTTGACTATCTTTATATTTTAAAGTAACTACATAAGTTCCTGATCTAGTACTACTATTTACTTTTAACTTATAATAATTTTTATTTATAGTAGATTTATCTATATCAAAATATTCATTTACTTTAGTACCATCCTTATAGATATTTATACTAATTAATTCTTTATAATCGATGTTTGAAGAAGTAAAATCTATATTAAAGTAATCACTCGAATTAACATAAACTTTATTGCTTGAAGATGAAACATAAATATTATTTAAAGTTCCGGATACATGGTTTTCATTACTTGTGTAAGCATAAATTACTGGTTCACATGAAACTAAAGTTCCAGCACCAGCATTATAAAAATCATTCCAAGTACTTCCATCGGTTGAATAGTAATTTGTGTTTTTACTTATTTGCATGTAATAATGTTTATCTGTAGAAGTTGTACTTTTACACATTAATGGTGCAACATATCCAGATTTATTAAATTTAACTATGATAGTTGCTGCACTTGTAAGTTTAATTTTACTAAATTTAACACTTATAACTCCTTCATGATTTGAGGTTCCGCTTGCAAGTTTAGCCCATGAAGAACTTGAATTTAAATTATTGTCTTTTGATAAATATACTTCATAAGGAGTACCTTTTAATGTTTCAAAACTTACTTTATCTAAATATTCATTTCCAGTGACATTAATTTTAGTACTTAAATATATGTAATTTGGTGAATAAAAACTGGTATTAGCAAGGGTATCAGAAGCATTATATACATGATCATATTCATTTACACTTATTCCTTTAAATCCTGTAATATTTCTACAAATTCTTAAATCATCATATGAAATATAAAAATATCCGTTATCTCCAAATTCTTCTCCCCAAGAGTTTTTTACAATGAAAGCTCCATCTTTTGAAGCATAAGCAAAATTATCCTTACTTATTCGATCATCATATCCAACTATAGTTATTGCATGATCTGTATAATCACTTCTTGTATTTATAAAATAATGTTGATCTAAGCTAGTCCATCCATTAGATGAATTAATTGTTGCTCCAACTGCTCCATATTCTCTTACATAAGATTTTATTTCTTCAATTCTATCACTTGTACAAGTTGATGAAGTATAATCACTTAAATAATCATCTACACTGAATACTGGTTTCTTTGATGGCATACTAGATTTATCTATTGGAGCATAATTGCTTGACCATGGAAGAATATAAGGAAAATCACTTTCTAAAATTGCTCCATCACCTCTAAAAATATATGATGCAACGTAAGAATAGTTACCTCCATCATTGGCATTCCTGTTATATCCACTTATATTTACTTTATTATTTAAATAAGCATTATATGTAGACATCATATTAATATGTCTTTCAGATAAATCAATTTCAGAAAATCCTTCTTTCATGGCTGCAGTTTCAATTAAAGCTGCACCAGAAAAGGCCCAACAAGCATTTGTATTTCCTTGATTTTTTACACTTGAAACAATATTTAAATCAAGAGATGAATAAACTGTATCACTTATTCCTTTAACAGTTTCAAAAGTTTTTATTTTTATGTTATCTTCTCTTTTACAAAAAGATGGTTCAATTAGTTTAAATTTCTCTGTTTCACTTAGTTTACTCCAATTTTTATGTTCTTCTGATTCTTCACATAAAACACTTGCTTTAACACTTGGAATAAATAAAATTAAAGAAATAAAAAAAATCATAAACTTCTTCATACTTACACTACCTTAAAGTAATTATATCAAAATAAAATTGAAAGCAAAAGAAAAACAACTAATTACTTAGTCATTTTTTTCATATTTACATTTTCTTCATAAATTGTTTCTGAACTAGTATTTTTATCTTTTTTTACTTTAATAATAAAGTATAAATTATCTTCAAAGTTATTTTTTACATTTTTAGTAAATTTCTTAACTCGATTATTACTTTCAATATAGTTAAAAGAACTATAGAACTCTAAAGCCGTTTTTAATGATTCTCCTGTATCAAAAGTCTCACTTTGAGTTAAAAATTCTATATATTTATTATTTTCTTTAATATAATATCCTACTTCTATTCCATAAATTTTATAATCATCTTTATTATAAGTTGCTGATGTTGAATAGAACATATGCATATCATTATTGATAAATGCATGAATTGTAGAAATACTTATATTTTCATCTTTAATTGATGAAATATATATTTTGCTAGAATTACTTACTCTATATATTACAAATACACTTATTGCTAGCATAATCGTTAAAAATACTATAATACTTTTAGGACTATTTAATATGTCTTTTATTTTATTCACTTGTTTCATCTTCTTTCTTAGAATACGTATTTGGATTTATATTTTCAAGTTCAACTTCTAAAGCTTGATTTTCAATATCTATTTGACTACCAACTTCAATATTAAATGATTTAACATATCCATAGTTATTGAAATTATATTTTAAACCAATTAAGTTACAGAAATTAATTACTTCACTTTCACTCCATCCATTTATATCTGGCATAGTTATATTTTTACTATTAGTAAGTAAGAATACTTTTGCACTTTGATGAGTTAAAATATCTTTATTTGGATATTGTTTTATTACACGTGTTCCATCTCCAATTATGTATGGAGTTATTCCTAAAGATGAAATACTTGTTGTAGCTGCAGTTACAGTTTTATTTACATAGTTATCAATGTGTACAAGTTTAGTTGCATCTTTATCACTTACACGAGTATCTAAGTTTTTATATTTAGCAACACTTTCTACCATTTTTTTAACAATTGCTCCCATATTTTTACTTGTTCCGTGGAAGTCTTTTACAGCTAAATAAATAATATATTCAGGATCATCCTTTGGAAATACTCCGGCAAATGATCTAATAACATTATAGTTACCTACAACATAACTTCCATTTCCATTTGTATAGTTAGCTGTACCCGTTTTACCAATAAGTCTAACTGAGTCTGTATGGTACACCTTTCCAGTTGCACCTGAATCAGTTCCATTAACAGTTAAATCCATAAGTTCTTTTATTTTATTTACAGTTGATGTTGAATAAACTTTCTTAAGTTCTTTTTTACCCCCTTGATAAACTACTTCTTTTTTATTTGGATCAACTATTTTTTCTATTATATATGGTTTCATAACTGTTCCATCATTTGTTAAAGTTGTAAGAGCTTGAATCATTTGAATAGGTGTTACAGTTATACCTTGACCATATGATGCACTTGCTACTTCTGTATCATATTCAAAATTAATATCACCTTTATATTCGTTTGCTAGTTCAATACCAGTTTTTTCTCCAAAACCTAAATTTGTATAATATTTAGTTAAACCTTGTTTTTTTAATCTTTTTGATAAGTTAACAGCAGCGACATTGGAAGAATAAGTAAATCCTACATCATAAGTAATACTACCCCAACCTACTTTGTTCCAGTCTTTTATTTTATAGTCAGCTACCTCTACTGTACCTGATTTATAAAGTTCATCACCTTTATAAAGACCTTCTTCCATGGCAGATGCAAACGAGAATATCTTCATTGTACTACCTGGTTCATATGTATATGAAATAAGTGGATCGTTATAGTTTTCTAAGTTAAGTTTATTTGGATTAAAACTTGGTGAAGTTGAAGAACCTATTATTGCTCCAGTTTTAGCATCAGCAACAGTTATTGTTACCCACGATGGATTATATTCAGTAAATTCTGCAACCGCATTATCTAAAAATATTTGAACTTGTTTATCTAATGTTAAATAAACATCATATCCATCTTCAGCAGGAGTGTTTTGACTTACTTTATCAGCCATTTGATAACCATAAGCATCATGTTGGTAAGTAATACTTCCATCTTTACCTTTTAAATATCTATCACAGAATTTTTCAATACCAAGTTCTCCTGTTATTTCATCGGTTTCTTCATTCTTTTTAGCATAACCAATTATATATGAAGCAAAATCACCATTTTGATAATACCTTTTAGATGATTTTACAAAAGCTATACCTGGTAAGTTTAATTCTTCTATTTTTTGTTTATCAAGTTCACTTAAGTTCTTACCACCTGAACCAAATTCTACTTGATATTTATTTTCAACATTTAATCTTTCATATATATATTCATAAGTCATTGTTTTATTAATTGGCTCTAAAACTTCTGCTAATTTTCTTGCAGTTTCTTCTTTATCAACTACATGTTTTGGATATCTATCATCTGTAGTTCTACTTTTAGCAAGATACGCAATTAAAGTATATGAATTTACATTTTGAGCAAGTAAGTTAGATGCATTATCATAAATATTACCACGTGTTGCATATAAGGTCTTAGTAGTAGTACTTCTTGATTCAGCTATTTCTTTTAAATTTGAACCTTCAACATTATCATTTGTAGCAACATAAGCAAGTTTTGCAAAAAATAAAGCAAATAAAAGAACAATACATATTATAAAAACAAAATTGATTTTTATTGTATTGTTCGTATATTTCATGTTTTTTACCTCGCTTATTATTTGATAACAATTATATTATCATTATTATAGCTTAATCCGTTGTTCTTTGCAACATCTTGAATTGTAGATAAACTTGCTAATTCATCTACTTGCATAGATAAACTTGAGTTAACATTTTCTTGTTTTTCTATTTTCTTTTTCATCTTTTCAACTTCAATATTAGAACTTGAAAGACATGCACTTGTGTATACAACCATAACTGGAGTCATAAGTGCTAAAATAGCTAAAATAGCAATTATTAATTTTTCTCCTTTTTTAAATTTAATTCCTTTTTTTGAAGTTGATTTTTTCATATTTAAACCCTTTCTATTACTCTTAGTTTTGCACTTTTGCTTCGAGAATTTTCATTTATTTCTCTATCACTAGCAACTATTGGCTTTTTATTTATTAATTTTATCTTTGGTTTGTATCCATCAGGAATATCAGGTAATCCTTTAACAATATCTGGTACTTCACTGTTGCTTTTAAAAATATGTTTTACTATTCTATC
>CAKONX010000053.1 GCA_934098345.1 uncultured Bacilli bacterium | reverse complement strand
AACTATTGTTGGAACAACTTCTTATGGTAAAGGTAAAGTTCAAAATACTTATAAATTATCAAAGGATACAATGTTAAAATATACAACTGCTAAATGGTATACTCCTAGTGGAAATTCAATTGATGAAGTAGGAATTACACCTGGAATATATGTTACTTTGGGTAAAGAATATGTTTTAGATCCTAGTGATGAAAATGATACTCAACTACAAAAAGCAGTAGATTTATTGACACAATAATGTAAAATGTGTCATTTTTTTTGCTTTTCGACATTACTCGACAATACTTGACGTAAATTGACAAATTTTACTCTTTATCTTTACATTTATTTATAATATAATGTTTTTAGCAGTTGAATAATTATTAGAAAAAGGAGATATTATGGCGATACGTGTAATGATGATTGATGAAGATATCAATCAAATAAATGTAGTAGAGAAGTATTTCAGTAGTTCTAGTAGTATCAATGTTGTAAAAATAATTAGTAATAAGGAAGAAGCATTAAATTCATTAAATGAAGATTATGATGTTTTAATAGTTAACTTATTATTAAGTGGTTGTTTATGTAATTTAATTCTTGCAAAAATGAAAGAAATGGGAATTAGTAAAAAAGTAATTATTACAAGTGAATTTGTAAGCCCTGATATGATGAATAGCTTGAATGATTACACATTAAATTATTTATTAAAGAAACCTTATTCATGTAATGAACTTGAAAGAGTTATTGCATCAATTTATGTACAAGAAGAAAAACATATAGATAAAAAACTTAAATTAAAAATTACAGATATGTTACATAATTTAGGAATACCTTCTAATATAAAAGGGTATACTTATATAAGAGATGGAATAGAAATGATGTATAATGATACTTCTCTTATGGGAGCAATTACTAAAGAATTATATCCAAAACTTGCAAGAAGTTATGAGACTACATCTTCAAGAGTAGAAAGAGCAATTAGACATGCAATTGAGATCTCTTGGAGTAGAGGTGACTATGATCTTATGGAAGAATTATTTGGTAATTCTGTTGACTGTGATAAGTCAAAACCTACTAATGGAGAATTTATTGTAACATTAGCTGATAGATTAAAATTAGAAAGTAAGTATGTATAATATTAGTTAAATATCCTCATATAATTAATAGGAGGATATTTTTTTATGAATGATAATTTTAATTATGAAGTAAAAAAAATATTAAAGAATGCAGAAAAAGAATGTATGAATTTAAAACATCCTTATGTTGGAACAGAACATTTACTTTTAAGTTTACTTAAAAATAAAGATGTATTAGAAGTGGCTTCACGTTATGGATTAACCTATGAAATATTTAGAGATGAACTTATTAATATAGTAGGTCTTTCAAATAAAAAAAGTGAAGTAATATTATATACACCTCTTTTAAGAATGGTTATTGAAATGAGTACTAAAGAAGAAAATGTTACTGCTAAAAACATAATGAAAAATTTACTTTCAAGTGATGATGGAATTGCTTTAAGACTTCTCATGGGTTTAAATATTGATATTGAAAGTATGTATAAAGAATTAAGTGAAGATGATATAAGTGAATTAAACATTATTGGGGAACAAATACAAAGTGATAATATTTTAATTGGAAGAGATAAAGAGATAAATGAAATAATTCAAATCCTTTTAAGAAAAAATAAAAATAATCCAATATTAATAGGTGAAGCAGGTGTTGGAAAATCAGCAATAGTTGAAGAACTATCAAGAAGAATTGATGCAAATCTTGTACCACCTAAATTAAAAGGTAAAAAAATTATTTCTCTTGACATGGCTAGTATGCTTTCAAATACTAAATATAGAGGAGAATTTGAAACAAGACTTAATAATATAATAAAAGAAGTTAAAAAGAATAAAAATATTATTCTATTCATAGATGAAATACATACAATCGTTAAAACAGGTGGTGGAGAAGGTAGCATTGATGCAGCTAATATTTTAAAACCATATCTTGCTAATGATAAAATAAAAATTATAGGTGCAACAACTACTTATGAATACGAAAAATTTATATCTCCTGATAAAGCATTAAAAAGAAGATTTCAAAGTGTTATGGTTGTTGAACCTAATGAATTAGAAACAAAGAATATCTTATTAGGTGTTAAAAAAATATACGAAGACTTTCATAATGTTAAAATAACTGAAAGCAATATAGATTATATTGTAACTCTTGCTAATAAATATATTTATACGAATCATAATCCTGATAAATCATTAGATGTACTTGATATGGTTGCATCTAAAGTAAATATGGAAAGTGAATTACAAGAAAATAGTTTTAAATGTAATGAATATTTAAATAATAAAGATTATAAAAATGCTTACTATTTAAGAAAAAATAATAAAAAGAAATTGACTATAAAAAATAAAGATATAGAAGAAACAATTATGTCTATAACAGGTATTAATTTAATTAAACAAAAAGATATTGATAATTTAAGTCATATTTTAAATACTAAATTTGGCATTAATAATATGAATAGAGTTTTTGAAAATAGATTAAATAGTAATAAAGTTTTAAGTTTTACTTTAAAAGGCAAAGATAAAGCTATTAAAGAAGAAATAGTTAAGACAATTGTATCTACGTTAAAATACAATTATTTAGAGCTTGATTTAAAAGATTATGTAAGTGATACATCAATAAATAGAATTGTAGGAAGTGATCCTGGGTATATTGGTTATAATGATGTTAACTTATTAAGTAAGATAAAATATAAACCTTATTCATTAATATATTTAAAAAATACCGATGCTTCTTCTTATAAAGTGTTAGATTTATTTAAATCAATAATTGATAAAAGTTATATAAGAGATAATAAAAATGAATTAGTAGTTTTTGATAATTGTGTTATTATTATGGATAAATTAAAAGAAACTCCAATAGTTGGATATGAACATCATGAAGAAAATACTAATTTTGAAGTAGACACTGATTTAATAATTACTAATGCATGAAACACCTATTTATGATATAATCAATTTAGAATAAGAGGGTGCTTATGAACAATGATGATTTACCAAATGTAAAACAAATTAATAGAGTTGCTAAAGTAATTAAAGTAGATGAATCTGGTAATGTAAAGGAAAGTAATGAGATTTTACCAGAAGAACCTATTAAAAATGATAATGTTGAAAAATTAGAAGGTATTCAAGATAAGAATGTTTCTCATGATTCATCAACAGCTATTTTTATTACTGTTATTTTAATTATAATTGCATGTGTAGCATTTTTTATAGTATATATATATTTACCAAATAATTATCATGGAGTAAGTGGAAATGAAGAAACACCAACTACTAAAATTCAAGAATATTATTTTGATATATTTGATTTAAGTGATAATGATATTGATTTCCAAACAGAAGTAAAAATAAATGATAAATTTACTTTAAAAGTAGAAGATTTAAATGCTAAAAAGAATATAAAAATAAATGATATAACAATTGCAACTGCTAATAAAGTTTATAAAAAAGCATCAATTGTAGATAATATTTTATTTATATTTTTGATAAATAATGAGCCAAGACAAAATAGAGTTATTGGCATAACTAGTGATGGTAAAATACTAGCTGATATTTCATCTATTAAAAATATGTCTGGTATGAGTGTAAATGAAGTTGTGTTTAATCCAACTGGAATTACTTTAATGGCATCAAGAATATATAATAATAAATTAATTCTTTCATCTAATTTTGGAGATGTAAACGGATCTGATATATGTAATTCTTCATCTTCTGAAGAATTGCTTGCTACTGGAAACTTTGAAATTAGTTATAAAGGAAATAATGAATTAAGTGATGCTAAAAAAATAAGTGGTGAAACTATAAAAGAATACGTTAAAAACAACAATATGTGTCAATAATATTGCTTAAAATAAAACAAATTAGTATAATAAAATGTAAGCAGGTGATAAAATGAAATTTTATAATACATTAACAAAAAAAGTAGACAACTTTGTTCCAATTCATGAAAATATAGTAAATATGTATACTTGTGGTCCAACAGTTTATCATTATGCTCATATTGGAAATATGCGTAATTATATTGGACATGATATACTCGAAAAAACATTATTATATTTAGGATATAACGTTAAAAGAGCTATGAATATTACAGATGTTGGTCATCTTACAAGTGATGCTGATACTGGTGAAGATAAAATGGAAGTTGCATCAAAAAGAGAAGGTAAAAGTGCTTATGAGATTGCTGATTTTTATACAAAAGCATTTTTTAAAGACTTTAATAATTTAAATTGTAAGATGCCCGAAATTGTATCTAAGGCAACAGATAATATTGATATGTATATTAAAATAATTGAAGATTTACTCAAAAAAGATATTGCTTATGTAAGTGGTGGAAATGTTTATTTTGATATATCTAAAGTAGATGATTATTATAAATTATCTAACCATTCTTTAGAAGGAAATATGGTTGGTATAAGAGAAACTGTTACAAGTGATGAAAAGAAACGTAACCAAGCAGATTTTGTTTTATGGTTTACTAAATCTAAATTTGAAAATCACGAAATGGTTTGGGATTCACCATTTGGTGTTGGTTATCCAGGATGGCATATTGAATGTTCTGGTATATCAATTAAATATTTAGGCGAATATTTAGATATTCATGGTGGTGGAGTAGATAATATATTCCCACATCATACTAATGAAATTGCTCAAAGTGAAGCATATTTAGGTCATAAATGGTGTAATTATTGGTTCCATAATGAACATTTACTTGATTCAACTGGAAAAATGAGTAAAAGTAAAGGTGATTTTTTAACTGTATCTCTACTTATTGAAAAAGGATATGATCCATTAAGTTTTAGATTTATGTGTTTAAATAGTCATTATAGAAAGCAATTAGTTTTTACTTATGAAGCACTTAATCAAGCAGAGGCAACTTTAAAGAAACTTAGAAATAAAATTGATAATATAAGTGATGAAGGAGAACTTGATGAAGGAGAATTCAGTACTTATAATGATAGATTTATTAAAGAAATTTCTAATGATTTAAATACAGCAAATGCTTTATCTGTTATGTATGAACTAATTAAAGATGAACAAGTTAATGGTCATACAAAATTAGAATTAATTAAAAAATTTGATAAAGTTTTTAGTATTAATTTAATAAATAAAAAAAGTAAAAATGATGATAAAGAAATATTAGATTTAATTGAAAAAAGAAGCGAAGCAAAGAAGAATAAAGACTTTGAACTTGCTGATTCAATTAGAAGTGAACTTGAAAATAGAGGTATTATTCTAGTTGATACAAGAGAAGGAACAACTTATAAAATTGTAGGAGAGTAGTTATGGATTTAATAATAATTTTTTTACTAATGCTAAGTATTCCAATTTATGCATCAATTAAAGTTAATGTAAATTACAAAAAATATAAAAAAGTAATAAATGAAAAGGATTTAACTGGATTTGATGTAGCAAGAAGAATATTAGATGAAAATGGACTTGGAGATATTTATGTTGTTGAAACTAAAGGAGTTATGAGTGACCATTATGACTCTAGAAGAAAAACTGTTAGGCTTTCAACTGAAGTATTTCATGGAACAAGTGTTGCTTCTGTTGCAATAGCAGCTCATGAATGTGGACATGCTATTCAAGATAAAGAAGGTTATACTTGGATGAAATTAAGAAGTATTATTTTCCCAATTGTCAATATTGGTCAAAAGATAGCTTATATTGTAATGATTATTGGTTTATTCTTAAGTTATATGGATTATGTTTATGCAGCAATTGGATTTACTTTTCTAGGACTTTTATTTGAACTTGTAACATTACCTGTTGAATTTGATGCTTCTAAAAGAGCAAAAGATATTATATTAAAAGATGGTATGATTAATGATAAAGAGAAAAAAGGCATTGATGCTGTTTTAAATAGTGCGGCTTTAACATATGTTGCTGCAGTTGTGTCATCAATTTTAGAAATCCTATATTTATTAATTCAATTAAACGATCGCGATTAACAAGCTTATGCTTGTTTTTTTGTGAAAATTAGTTATAATATGTACTTGAGAAAACGGGTGAGGGTTATATGAATTTAGAAGAAACATTTGCAATTTATGAAAAAGATAATCAAACAGGAGTTAAATTGTTAGAAGAATATTTAAAATATAATATGTTAAATACTAAAGTAGTTTATACATTATTTGCTTACTATGTAAATAATAAAAGTTATGGTAAAGCAGCATATTATTTAGATTTATTACGTCAAACAAATATAAATATGTATGATTATTATACTTATTTAATTTTAATGTATGATTTATTAGATTTAGATATTGATTTATCAAATGTAAAAGTTACTGATTTATTAATTTCAAAAAACAATAAAAAATATGATGATGTTAAAGGAAACAATGAAGTAAGAAAAGAAATATTTAATGGATCTTATTTTAGAGCTAAAAAAGCAAATAGTAAAATTTTTCATAAAAAAGGAAAGATAACTTTAGAAGAATCAATTATAACAAATTTAATAAATGCAAATGTTAAAAAAGTGGTTGATATAATAGTTAAATATATTGAAGAAGGTAATTATGATTATGCTTATGATTTAGTGTTTGATATGAATAATATACCAGATGAAGAGACCTTAATTGATGGATTAACAACCTTAATCTTACAAAGTGATGGTATGCCTTTAACAAGAGAAAAACTAGAAGAGCTAAAGAAAGTTAAAAAAATTGATGATAGAATTGCATCATCAATTATAAAACAAGCAGAGTTAGAAGATAATGTTAATAAAACAGTATATTATGATAACCAAACAAGTTATTTTTATGATTTTATTGAAAAAATGGATAGATTTTATGATAATGAACTTGCAATGCAAGGCTTAATTCATGATTATTTAGAAGCTTATTCAAAATCAGAATATTATAATTTTATAATGAAGATATATGAATATTTATCAAAAGATGTATTCTTTGATTATATATATACAATTCTTTATGGTGTTGACAGAAGTTATCTTATTACTAAATATGAAGAAACAAATGATGAAGTATATGCTGAATTAATTGCTTTAGCACCAATAAAAGAAAGAGAAGACATTGTAAAAAAAATAGAGAAGTTATTAAGTTAACCTCTCTATTTTTTTATTTTGTTGTATTTCTGCTTTGATTAATTAAGTAATTTATATATTTGTTATAAGCACTTTCAATATCACTGTCATTGAATGTAACACCATATTCTTTTCTTAATTCAACCATTGCATTAACTGCCATTGTAGAATCTTTTTCAATTTTTTCATTTGCAAGTGTTTCTTTAATTTTATCTTTAAGATTTTCAAGTGTATCTTTTTCTTTTTCATCAACTTTTAAGATAACGTGATATCCATAAGTAGTTTTAACTGGTGATTTTGAATATTCACCTTTTTTTAATTTGTAAGCCGCTGTTTCAAAAGCTTCTACCATGTCACCATGATTGAAGAAACCTAAATCTTGATAAGTAACTTCATCATTATTTTCGTATTTTTTAAATGCATCTGCTGCTGAAGTTCCAGATTTTATATCATCAGTAATTGCTGTAATAATTTCTTTAGCTTTATTTTCAGCGTTAGTAGAATCTTGATCACTTGAAGATGCAGGTTTTACTAAGATGTGTACACAGCTAATATCACCTTTTTGTTCATTTTTATAATATTTTTCAATTTCTTTATCAGTAACTAAACTTTTAGCATAACTTTCCTTTTGCATGTTTTCCATATAAGATACTCTTTGTTGCTTTAAAAGTTGTTCTAAAGAAGAATAACCATATTGACTTAATGCACTTAAAAGTGAAGTTTCATCATACTTACCATTTTTATCAACATAATTAGCTTTTAAAGATGTTTCATAATTTTTAATATATTCATCAATATCATCTTTTTTGTCTTTAAATTTATCTTCTAAAATTTTATTGTCGACTTTTTCAAGCATAACGTTAAGTCCATAAGAATCTTTTACTTCGTTCCATACATCATTAACACTTATTTTATCTCCATTTTTAAAATCAACTATTGATTCTTCACCATTACTTAATTTAGGAATAGTTTTACCACATCCAGTTAGCATAACACTTGCCATAACTACAACTAATAATTTCTTTTTCATTTATATCCTCCCTAATAGGTATTATATCACGTATATAAAAAAATTAATATTAATTTCTTTAAAACAGGCACAAAAATGGATATTTTACCATACAATAAAGTGAGTAATGAAAAGGAGGGAGAATAATGAATAAATGTTGCAATAATAATATTTCTGGTGC
>CAKONX010000052.1 GCA_934098345.1 uncultured Bacilli bacterium | reverse complement strand
ACTAAATATTATGATGAAGTATTAACATTTACGTATCAATATGTTGTTTTAAAAGATTATACTTTGATTCCAATAGATGATATTATGGAAAATAGAAAATTACAATATCAAGATAATTCCTTCTTTTCTACAAGTGATACTATGTGTGATGTGTGTGAAGAATAAAATAAAACTAGCTTGATGCTAGTTTTTTGTCTATTACATTAATTAATTCATAGAAAACGAAAGATAATAACAGAAGTAAAAAAATACCACACATAACAAGAGATAAGTTAAATACTTGAGTACCATATAAAATTAAATAACCAATACCTTTTTTACAACTTAAGAATTCACCCATGATAACACCTATAAGTGATAAAGATAAATTTAATCGTAATGCTGAAATAACTTCATTTTTACTTGATGGAATAATAAGTTTAAAAATAATATCTTTTTTAGATGCATTTAACACTTTAAATAACTTTATTTTATCTTTATCAGTATTTAAAAAACCATTTAATATAGTCGTGAATGTTACAATTAAATTAATTAAAAGAGCCATAAATATTATAGATTTAGTATTAGCTCCCATCCAGATTATTATAAGTGGACCTAAAGCTACTTTTGGTAAACTATTTATCATGGTAATAAAAGGATCCATTATTTTTTTTATTGTTGGAAATATATAGAAGAATAAAGCTAGAAAAAATGAAATAATAGCAGAAAGTAAAAAGGAAACAATTACTTCTAAACTAGTTACATATATATGTATAAATAAATTATTTTCTTTATATAAAGTAATTAAAGTTTTAATAATCCCACTTGGAGAAGAAAAAATAAAGGAATTTATTAATTCATGATTACTTGCATATTCCCATGAAAAAATAAAAACTATGAGTAATGAAATTTGTGATAGTAATATAACTATCTTTTTCCTTTTCCTTTTTTTGAGATATAATGCTTGTTCTTTACTCATCATGCATATATCTCCAAATATCATCATATAACTTAGTTATATAATTTTCTTTTCGTATTTCACTTGGTAATTTATCTTCTTTTTTTAATGTAATAATTTTTTTTATTTTACCTGGTCTTGGAGTTAAAATGATTAATTTATCACATAAAGTAATTCCTTCCATAATATCATGAGAAATAATTACTGTTGTAATGTTTAATTCTTTTATTATTTTATAAACATCATCACTTATTTTTATTCTTGAATCAATATCTAATTTAGAAAATGGTTCATCGAGAAGTAAAATATTTGGCTTTATTGTTAAAGTTCTAATTAAAGCAAGCCTTTGTCGCATTCCACCAGATAAATTACTTGGATATTCATTTTTAAAATCAAATAATCCATATTTCTTTAGTAAAGTATTAACGTATTCAAGAGATTCTTTATTAACCATTTTTTTTAGTTTTAAACCAAGTATTGCATTTTCATAAACAGTTAACCAGGGAAGAAGGGCATCAGTTTGCATCATATAACCAATAACTAATTTTTGATTTTCTCTTATATAACCTGAAGTTGGACTTTCAAGCTTAGTTATTATATTAAATAATGTTGATTTACCACATCCACTCATGCCAATTATTCCAAGGATACTATTTTTTTCAATATCAAAAGTAATATCTTCTAGAGCAACAACTTCTTTTGTTGGTGTATGATATTTTTTAGATAAAGAAACGACATTAATTAAATTCATAAACTAATTCTTTAAAATCAGCATATTTATCTAATTCTTTATTATCAATCATAATATTTTCTAAGTTAATCATTATATCTTCAGAAATTTTTGGTGTATCTAACCAAGAATCATATGATTTATAGTTATCAACCATTTTTATTAAGTCTTCCATATCTGTATCTGGAAATTCACTTTTTATAATTTCAGCTATTTCTTTGCTTGTATGATTTTTTACATAATCAAGACCTTTTTCAATACCTTTATAGAAAGTTTTGTATTTATCTTCATTATTTTTGATATTTGATTCTAAGGCATTAAAAGCAGTATATGGAACAACGCCTGAATAAGTTCCAACAGATGTAGCTATATAGTATTTACCTGTTTTGGCAAGAGTAGTTGCATTTGGTTCAAATAAGTTAACTCCATCACCTGTACCAGCAATAAAAGCACTTGTTAGATTAGCAAATTCAACTGATGAATCTATTTTTACATTTTTTACATTTTCATTTTTTAAAGCATTTTTGAAGTTTAATAATGGCATACCACCACTTCTTCCAGCTAAAATAGTTAAACCTTCAATATCTTTAAATTCATTATATTTTATATTTTTTCTTAAAACTAAGAATTGACCATCTCTTTTAGTTAAACCAGCAAATGATTTTACTTTATCTTTATTTTTACTGTTTGCATAAATTGTAGCTTCTGGGCCACATAAACCAATGTCAGCATCTTTAGATAAAACAGCAGCAACAACATTATTGGCACCACTTGTTAAAATTACTTCAATGTCTAAATTTTCAAAATAATTATTATGAATTGCTACATACCATGGAGCATAGAATACTGAATGAGTTACTTCAGCCACCACAAATTTCTTATTCTCTTCATGTTTTTTATTTGCACATGCAGTAAGTGTGATTAAAGTTAAACCAATAACTAAAACACAAATAAATCTTTTCAAAATAATCCTTCTTTCCATTTTGTATTTCTAATTTAGTATATGTGTTTATTAACCAACTGTGATTATTTTTCTAGATTTAATTTTTTTGATAATAAAATAAATACTTATAAATACTAAGAAAATGATGAAAGAATAATCTTCAAAAAAAGTAGTTATAATTTCCCATTTATCTTTTAAAAAATAACCAATAAAAATAAATACTGTATTCCAAATTAAACTACCAATAGTTGTAAGAATAACAAATAATTTTATATCCATTTTAGAAAGACCTGCAGGAATAGATATAAAACTTCTTATTATAGGAACGAATCTTCCAAAAAAAATAGATTTTTTTCCATTAGTTTTAAAATGATTTATAGATTTTTTTACATTTTCACTTCTTAATCCACATATTTTAAAAAACTTAAAATCAAGTAACTTTAAACCTATAAAATAAGCAAGATAATAAAGAATTAATGCTCCAAGTAAAGAACCAATTGTTGAAGATATTATAATAAGTAATAGGTTTAAATTTGCATATTTAGAAATAAAACCAGAGAATGAAAGAATTACTTCTGATGGAATAGGTGGTATTATATTTTCTAAGGCTATTAAAAAAGTTATACCAAAATAACCATATTTATTTATGATATTAAAGATTATATTTTTCAATTATATCACCTAATTAATATTATGTGATTAAAATAATATTTAATATACATTTTCTGTTTACACTTATATTTTTTTTTGCTATAATTTATGAAGAGAATAGAGAGGTATTTTGTTATGGAAAAGATGATTGGGGTAATTAATGATAATTTAAAATCTGTTATAAGTGGAATTAAAAGCCACAGAGTTGATACAGAGAAAGAATTAGCTAGAGTTAATAAAGAAATTGAAGATAAAGCTGGTATTGCACGCCAATATGGAATAAGTGTAGATGATTCTAAAAGTGTAATTGCTTCATTAGAAGAAGAAATACATGGATTTGAGAATGATTTAGTTGAGTTATCTGATAAATTTAAAAACTTTAAAGAGTTATTAGCTACTGGTAATAAAGAAATTAGTAACAAAATACTTGAAAAAAGAACTTTAATTAGTAAAGAAACTCAAAATATTAAAGATATAACTGAAAAAGCAGAAGCTTTAAAAAATGAGATTGTTGAACTTGAAGATAATAAAGAAAAATTAGAAGGCGAACTAAAAAAAGCTAAAGTTTTAGAAAAATATTATGAATCAAGTATTAATTCAATTATTGATTATTCTGTTAACCATAAAGATGAACTTGATAGTTTTGTTGGTAATGAAATTAAAGAAGAATTAGATGTTGATGTTGAAGAAATAAATGAAAAAGATTTAAATCATGAAATAGATGATTCAGTATTTGAAGAAATTGATCATATTTCAGATATTGATGAAGTAGAAACTGATGAAATAAAAGAAGATGAAAGTGATGAAGAAGAAGATGATTCTTCTAGTAAAGAACTTTCTATAAAAGATGAACTTGATAATATAATAGCTTCAGGACAAGATCTAGAAAATCATGAAATGGAATATGAGTTAGATGAAGATATTCCTGATGTTGGAAATTTAATTGATGAAGATATAGATTTTAGTGGAATAGAAGAAAAAAAGCCTGAAGAAGAAAGTCATGAAGAAGTTCAAGAAAAACAAGAAGCTGATGAAGAAGATACAATTCTTGATGATAATTTGTTTAATGAAGAAAAGGAAACGTCTTATAAATTAGAAGAAGATGACAATACTGATAACACAATAAATTTATTTATTCCAGATTATTTAACTGAAGAACCTGTTAAAGAAGATGGAGTGGAAAGTTTATTTAATCCAGAAGAATTTAAAGATGTAGAAGAAAGTGAAAATGCTTTAAATAGCATGAATGCTTCAATTTTTGATTCTAATGATGATTTAGATTCATCACTTTTAGATTTAGGCTTAGATAAATTTAGATTTAGTGATGAAGATGTTGATAAATTAGAAAAGAACTTTAATAAAGAAAATACTTCTAAATTCCTTAATATAATGGAAAAGCATGGTTTAGATAAAACACTTATTTATACAAGTGTTGATACACTTCTAGAAGTTACTCCTCAAAACTTAGATCATATTTTAACTTTACTTGAACATACAAATGCAACAAGTGATGATATATCTTATGTATTTAATATGTTAAATAAAGTAAATATTAATAAATTAGAGGAAGTAGTTGATCGTGCTAAAGAAGATGAACTTGCTAATCTATTATTTGCTTCAATGGATTATAGTAATAACTGCGAACTTATGATTAAACTTGGATTTACTAAAGATGAAGAAAAGAAATTTAAAAAGAATTTAACTGATGAAGAAGTTTTAATATTTAATACATTCAGTGATATTGTTATTAAAAACTTTAATACAATAAATGCTTTAAATGTTGATGATGCTAGAGGTTGTTTAATTGAACATCCGTCAAGATTTATCTTTAATCCAAGTAGATTTAATGCTATATTAGATAAATATGATAAATCTGATTTAATAAGATGTATTAATAAAAATATTGCAGTAATTGATCGTTTATAATAAGAAGAGAGATCTTCTTATTTTTTTGTAAAAGAATTGTAAAAGAAAACGTATAAATTGTCATATATTGTCAAACTTTGTTATAATTAATATGTATAGGTAGGTGTAATTATGAAAAAAAGATATTTTTTATTTCTTATATTATTTTCTTTAATTATGCCTAGTTTGGTTAGTGCTAAGTCAATTTCAGGTGTAGTTTCAGGAACTGGTGTACGTTTAAGGAAAGGACCAGGTACTAATTATGACGAGATAAAAAGAGTTTCAACTGGTGAAACATTTAATATGAATACGGATGAACTATTTAAAGATGAAAGTGGATGTCCAAACGGATGGTATAAAATTATTGTTGATGGAACTGATGTTTATATTTGTTCAAATTATTTAAAAGTAACGGTTATTGAAGAACCTAAAGAAGATAATACCGAAGCTAAAAATGAATGTGAGAAACAAATGAAAGAAAAAGGTTTTCCATCTTCCTATTGGAATGGATTATGTACAATGAAACTTGCCCATCCAAATTGGAATTTTGAAGCTGAGACTAAAGATAATAATGGAAATGTAATCGATTTTAATGCCAGCGTTAATGCTTTTGGATGTGGTAGTTCAACAATATCTTCTAATAGTAGAAGTGATTTTATTGATACAACTTGTACTAAAAAATTTGATTCAGGTTACAGTGCTGCTAGTAGAGAAGCTATTAGATATTATTTAGATCCAAGAAACTTTTTAAATGAAAAAAGTGTATTTATGTTTGAAAATTATAAAACTAATTCAACAATAAGTGCTGATGATTATAAAAAAGCAGCAACTAAAGCTTTTAATAATAACTTTTTAATTCAACAAATACCTGCTTTAACAGAATTTATTAAAAATTCAAGTTTAAATATTGGAGTATCTCAAATGGCAATTGCATCACGTGTTAGGCAAGAACTAGGGTCAGGAAAACTTACAAGTGGAGCTTATTCTGGGCAACTTTACTCATGTGTAAGTGGTAATTATACAACGAGATATGGTACAACTTATAATGGAAAATCTTTAGATAATTATTATAATTTCTTTAATATAGCAGCTTATGATGGATCTAATGTAACTCAAAAAGCTCTTATTTATGCCCTAAATCATGGTTGGGGCGGAACAGGAAACATGGATGCTGACCGTCAAACAGCTATGAATGGTGGAACAGATTTTATAAATAGGAATTATGTTGGTGTAGGTCAAGATACTGCTTATTATCAAAAATTTAATATTTTTCCAGATAATCCAGAAAAAAGATATTTACATCCATACATGACAAATGTTAAAGCTCCGGAAGGGGAAGCATCAATTATGTATAATGCTTATAAAGCTGTTGGTATGTTAGAAAGTGCATTTAATTTTATTATTCCAGTATATGCTAATATGGATGAAAATTATAATCCAGGAACTACTCCTGATGAGGTTGGTAAAGTAGATGCAAGTGTAGCTGTAATTTCTTCTGGATATAGATATGAAACAGGTTACATTTCTAATATTGAAGTTGGTACCAATGTTGAAGACTTAAAAGCAAACTTAGAAAGTAAAGGTGTAAGTGTTGTTGTTACTAACTCTAGTGGTGCAGTAGTTGATGATACTTTAAAAACTGGATATAGAGTTACAATTTCTGGTAATACAACTGAAACTTTAGAAATAGTAATATATGGGGATGCATCTGGTGATGGAGAAATAAACGCTCTTGATTTACTTAAGGTTCAAAAAGATATACTTGGAACTTCTAAATTAAGTGGAGCTTATAATAAAGCAGGAGATGCAAGTAAAGATGGATCTATTAATGCATTAGATTTATTAAAAATACAAAAGAATATTTTAGGTTCTTCTAAAATAGAACAATAGGAGGAAATATGAGAAAAATAAAAGTTTTATTAATTGGAATACTTACAAGTTTATTACTTCCAGGATTTGTTAACGCAGCAAATGCAAGCATAAGTGTTAAAACAAATGGAAGTGCAGTTGTTGGAAACACTATAACCGCAACGGTTACTGTTTCAAGTTCATCACCTATGGGTTCATGGCAATTTTTAATCAACTATGATAATTCTAAATTAAAACTTACTAGTGGAGCTACAAGTGTAGCAGATTATACTACTAGTGCTTCTGGTGTAAAATCAAAAAGTTATACATTAAAGTTTCAAGCTTTAAAAAGTGGATCAGCTTCGATTAATGTTGGTAGTTATCTAGTTTATGCCATTGATGAATCAAAAATGAATGTATCAGTTAAATCAGCAACTGTTAACTTAAGAACTCAAGCTGAAATAGAAGCAAGTTATTCCAAAAATGCTAATTTAAAAAGTTTAGGAGTTGAAAATTATTCAATAAGCCCAGGATTTAGTAAAGATGTGTTTGAATATAGCTTAGAGGTAGAAAATGATGTTGAAAAAGTTAATATAGTAGGTGCAGTAGAAGATTCAACTGCAAGAGTTTCTGGTTTAGGAGAAGTTGAATTAACTGAAGGAACAAACAAGATTGAAGTGGTTGTAACTGCTCAAAAAGGAAATTCAAATAAATATACTTTAACAATTACAAGAAAAGAACTTGATCCAATAAGTGTAAAAATAGATGATTTAGATTATACAATCGTTAGAAAAAGTGATGCATTACCTAGTTATCAAACATTTACAATAGATAAAATAACTTATGAAGATAATGAAATACCAGTTTTAAAAAATGATCAATACACTTTAATTGGCGTAAAAGATAATGAAGGTAATGTAAGTACTTATATATTTGAAGAAGGAAAAATTACCAGAAAATATATTGAAATAAAAAGTAATCTTTTCAGTGTTTATCCGTTAGATTTAGTTAAAGATAAAAACTTATCTTTCTTGGAAGCTACAAAAATAACAATAGATGGTTTAACAATAGATGCTTACAAAATAAACGGAAGTGACAATGTTATTATCTATGGATATAATGTTGATTCAAATGAAAAAGGATATTTCTTATTTGATACTAAAAATAAAGTTGTTTCTCAATATGATGAAAAAATAACTGAAAGTTTAAATAAAATAGTTAATAATTATAAATATATTTTATTTGCATCATTAGGTATTATAGTTTTACTATTGATTTTAC
>CAKONX010000051.1 GCA_934098345.1 uncultured Bacilli bacterium | reverse complement strand
CTGCAAAAGTAAGTGAAAATACAGATGACTTTTCAGTTATATTTACGTCAGCTTCATTAGATGGAACGGATGTATATGCATCTGTTATGGATGATACAAAAAAAATTATAAATTTTAATACTAAAGATTTAAAAAATGTTGGTGATACTTCAGTATTAAATTATGAAGTAACAAATAATTCAGCAAACTATGATGCTGAAGTGCAAGTAAATTGTAAAGTAAAAGAAAATACAACAGCAAAATACACAAGTATAAAAAATGAGCTTGAAGAAAATGTAACGAAAGTATTGGCAAAGAAAAGTGTTAATGGAACATTAACAGTAACATTAAATAAAACAGCTACAGAAGAAGTAAGAGAAGAGTATGTGTGTGAATTAACATTTAATGCCGTAGAAAGAGATACATTAGGTGTTGCTCCAATAGACTTATATAACATGATAAAAGATAATGCTGATACAACAACAGCAATAAATTATAAAATACGTTCAGGAGTAAGTGGAACAAATGGAATATATACAACGACTGCAACTGATAGAAATGTACCAGTATATTACTATAGAGGAGATGCAGATAAAGTAAATAATAATATAATATTTAATAATATGTGTTGGAAAATAATAAGAACAACAGAAACAAGTGGAATAAAAATAATTTATAATGGAACTCCTACAGATGGAAAATGTGAAACTCAGACTGGAGATACAACCCAAATAGGAGCAAGTGCATTTAATACAAATTATAATGATAATGCATATGTAGGATATATGTATGGAACAGCAGGAAGCAGTACTTATGTAGCAACACATGCAAATACAAATCAATCAACAATAAAAATTTATATAGATAAGTGGTATAGCCAAAATTTTGACATAACATGCGCATTGAAATTAGAAAACATAGTATTCTGTAATGATAGAAGTACAAAAGCTTATGATGTAAATGTAATAGGTGACTCTTCTATGTCTTCATATGGAGCTCTAGGCTATGGAATAAACTCAACGTTGTATGGAGCAGCACATCGAGCATCATATTATTCAAAAAATCCGAATCCAAGCTTAGTATGCCAAAATCAAAACGATAAATTTACGGTAGATAGTAAAAACGGAAATGGGAAACTTACAAATCCAGTTGGCTTAATTACATTAGACGAAGCTATATTTGCAGGATATAACACATATAATTGTAATTCAACTAATTATCAAGATACAACTAATTATCTTTATACAAATAATAATTATTGGACAATGACTCCTGTTGTGCTTTATACAGGTGGATATGCAGCAGTTGGTATTATTTTTAATGCTGGTTCCGTTGGTAGTAGTTATGTTAATTCGGAATTAGGTGTTCGTCCCGTAGTCTCATTAAAATCTGGAACAACTATAGAACCAACTGGTTCAGGTACAACTACAAACCCATATGTGGTTAAATAAACTTTAATTCAAAGATAACTTCGGTTATCTTTTTCTATTTTATTTATCTATAACATGATATAATTAAAGTGTGGTGTAATATGATGAATATGCGTATTAAAAAAGTATTATCTAAATTAGAAGACAACGGATATGATGCATATGTTGTTGGTGGATATGTAAGGGATTATCTACTTGGAATTGAATCTTTTGATGTTGATGTATCTACTTCTGCAAAACCTAAAGAAATAAAAGAAATATTTGAACTTTCAGGTGGATGTGATGATACTTATGGTAGAATTTGTTTAAAAGATAATTTATATAATTACGATATCACTACTTTTAGAAGAGATATAAAGTATCTTGGTAGAAAACCAATTAATTATGATTTCATAGAATCAAAAGAAGAAGATGTCTTAAGAAGAGACTTTACTATAAATGGTATATATATGGATTCTAATGGTAAAATTATTGATTTAGTTGATGGAATAAAAGATCTAAATAGCAAAACTATTCGTGTAATAGGAGATGTTAAAACTCGTTTAACAGAAGACCCATTAAGAATACTTAGAGCTATTAGATTTGCAACATCACTTGATTTTAAACTTGAAGAAAAATTATATGCATTTATTAAACAAAATAAGCATCTTTTACATACTTTAAGTTATGATCGAAAAAGAAGTGAGCTTGATTTAATATTTAAATCTAAGAACTTTTTAAAAGGATTAGACTTAATAAAGAAATTGAATTTATGTGATGAATTGGAAATTCATTATGATAATGTTGTATATTGTTCAAATTACTTAGGTGTATGGGCTCAAATAGATTATAGTAGCAATTATAATATTCAAAAATCTGAAAAGAAGATTATTAATTCAATTAAAAGAATAATTTCAGCATCTGTAATTGATAATATAACCCTTTTTGAATGTGGTCTTTATCCTTCTATAATAGCAGGTGAAATTTTAGGTGTATCAAAAAGTTATATAAGTGATATGTATAAAAATTTACCAATATATTCTATTAAAGATATAGCTATTACTGGAGAAGATATCATAAATATTTTAAATATTGAGCCATCAAAGAAAGTTAATGATATACTAATAGATATCGAACTTAATATTCTTAATAATTTACTTGAGAATAAATTTGATGTGTTAAAAAAATATATACTTGAAAATTGGAGGGAAGAAAATGAATGAACTTGTTTTTAATACTTTAAAAGAAAAAGACTTTATTATAAAAAGTTATTTATTAAAAGTTGCTATTTCTCTTAATCTAGATTTAAATGATTTTATTTTACTTGTTTATCTTACTAATCAAGAAGAACCTTCATTAAATATTGAAAATATAAAGAAATATACTTACTTAAGTGAAGATGCTATTATGGAGTCATATACTAAATTACTTGCTATTAATTTAATTGAAGTAACAATGAAAAAAGATGGAAATGGTTTAGTAAGAGAAGTAATTAATTTAGATAATATTATTAAAAATATTACAAGTGATATTACTAGAGAACATAAACAAAGTGAAAAAACTAATTTATTTTCTTTATTTGAACGTGAGTTTGTACGCCCTTTAAGTCCAATGGAATATGAAATAATTAATGAGTGGATTAGAAGTGGTATAAGTGAAGGATTAATAAGTGAAGCTTTAAAAGAAGCTATATTTAATGGAGTTAAAAGCTTAAGATATATTGATAAAATACTTATATCTTGGAAAGATAAAGGATATAAAAGCGCGAGTGATGTTAGATCATCATTTAAAAAAGAAGATGATAATACTAATACTGAACTTTTTTCCTATAATTGGTTAGAAGATGAATAAAGAAATATTAGATGGAATTAATTCAGTTATTAAAGAAGTAAAATGTCCACTTAATTATAATCATGATTATGAGCTTTTAATAGCAGTTATGTTATCTAGTCAAACAACTGATATAACTGTTAATAAAGTAACAGATGTTTTATTTTCAAAATATGATTTAGCATCTTTAGCAAACGCTAAATTAAGTGATATTGAAACTATTGTAAGACCATGTGGAATGAAAAGAAAAGCAAGTTCAGTAATATCTATTGCTTCTAGACTTTTAAGTGAGTGTAATGGAATCGTTCCTAATAATCGAGGGTATTTAGAAAGTCTACCAGGAATAGGCAGAAAAAGCACTAATGTAGTTTTATCTGAATTATTTGATGAACCTTACTTAGCTGTAGATACACATATATTAAGAGTAGCAAAAAGACTTGGAATAGCAGACATTAATGATTCAGTTTTAGTAGTAGAAGAAAAACTAACAAAATATTTTGCTGGTGAAAATTATCGTAATTTACACTTAAAAATACTTCTTTTTGGTAGAAATATTTGTACTAGTAAAAACCCAAAATGTGACATTTGTCCATTAAATAAAATATGTAAAAAAAATGAATACAAATAAATGCATAAAAGTGCATTTTTTTCTTTACAAAAAAACAAAAAAAACCTATAATAAAAAACATATTTAAGAGGGAGGTATA
This sequence comes from uncultured Bacilli bacterium, assembly GCA_934098345.1. Lineage (GTDB taxonomy): Bacteria > Bacillota_I > Bacilli_A > RF39 > UBA660 > CAG-582. The sequence continues at coordinate 4,716 of CAKONX010000051.1, read as the reverse complement.
ACTATGTTACAAAATTTACCAGTCTTGATGATTAAAAAATTAGTTATCCTTCCTTATCAGGAAGTTAGAATAGAACTTAACATTGAATTAAGTAAAAAAATAGTAGATATATCTGAAGAAAAGTATGATTCTAAATTACTTGTAATATGTGCAAATAATACTTTAGATGTGTCTCCAACATTAAAAGATTTACCAACAGTAGGTGTATTTACTAAAATAAAATCTAAAATAGAATTACCAAATGGTAATTATCGAATTGTTTTAGTTGGTTTAAATCGTGTAAAAATAAATAATTATAGAACTTTAAAAGAAGATAACGATATTGTAGAAGCTAATGTAAAAAGAATTTATGTAGACCATAGTGATGAAAAAACTAATCTTGCATTAAGTAGAACTTTAAAAGATTTGCTTTCTAAATATATCGAAATTAATCCAACTTCTTCAAATTCAATTATCTCAACTATAAATAATATAACTGATTTAGATATGTTAGTTGATATAATTACTAATTTTATTCCTTTTGATATAAGAAAAAGAATAGAATATATGAATACTTTTGAAGTAGAAACTCGTGCTAAAAATTTAATTAAAGATATAAATCTTGAACTTGAAGTTACAAGTATTGAAACTCGTATCGATAATGAATTAAGAGAAAGTTATGAAAAAGAGCAACGTGAATTTTTAATTCGTCAAAAAATTGATAAATTAAATGCTGAACTTGGTATAAGTGAAAGCAAAGATATTGAGATTAAAGAATTAGAAAGTAAAATAAAGAGTCTACCTATAAGTGACACAAGTTGTGAAAAATTAATAGAAGAATTAAAAAGATACTCTTATACAAGTGATGCAAATCCAGATTCAAGTGTTTTAAGAAATTATTTACAAACAGTTATATCTCTTCCTTGGGGTAAAGTTAGTAAAGATGAAACAGATTTAAAGAAAGTTAAGAGAAGCCTTGATAACAAACATTTTGGATTAGATGAAGTAAAATATAGAATATTAGAATTTTTAGCAATTAAGAAAAATAATCCTAATGTAAATGCTCCAATAATTTGTTTAGTTGGTCCTCCTGGAGTAGGTAAAACAACTTTTGGACTTTCATTAAGTGAATCTTTAAATCGTAAATTTTATAAAATAAGTGTTGGTGGATTAAATGATCCAAGTGAATTAATTGGTCATAAAAGAACATATCTTGGCTCTTCACCTGGTAAAATAATTCAAGGTATAAAAAAATGTGGAACATCAAACCCAGTTATCTTAATTGATGAAGTTGATAAGATGATAAGTGATTTTAAAGGAGATCCAGCTGCTGTTCTATTAGATATATTGGATCAAAATCAAAATCACGTATTTGTAGATAATTATATTGAAGAACCATTTGATTTATCTAAAATAATATTTATTCTTACTGCTAATGATTTAAGAGGGATTCCTTCAGCTTTAAAAGATAGACTCGAGATTATTAATATTAATAGTTATACTGAAAAAGAAAAAATAGATATAGCTAAAAAATATTTACTTCCAATTATAATTAAAGAATATGGAACAAATAAGATAAAAATAAGTGATGAAGTTTTATCATTTATTATTTCTTCTTATACAAAAGAATCAGGTGCACGTAATTTAGAAAGAATTTTAAGAAAAATAATACGTTATATAATAATTAATGGTTCAAATGTAAAATCTGTTAGTAAATCTTTAGTTATAGAAATTATGGGACCAGTAAAATATGAAAATAATTCAGTTGTTAAAACAACTTATCCAGGATCAGTTACAACTCTTGGAGTAACTCCTTTAGGTGGAATAATTATTCCAATGGAAGCAGTATTTTCTCCAGGTGATGGTAACTTAAAAGTAACTGGTAATGTTGAAGACATTACTAGAGAAAGTGCGAATATAGCTTATACTTATATACTTTCTAATTTAAAACAATTTGGAATTGATAAGAAAATATTATTAGCAAATGATATAAATATAAATGCCTTAACTAATATGAAAAAAGATGGAACCAGTGGTGGAGTTGCTTTTGTTACATCAATTGTTTCCTTACTTTTAGATAAAAAAATAGATAACAATGTTGCTTTTTCGGGCGAAATTACTTTACATGGAGATATAACAAAAGTTGGCGGAATAAAAGAAAAACTAATTGGAGCTTATAACTTTGGATATAAAACAGTTTATATTCCTTTAGAAAATAAAAGAGACTTAGAAAGTATTCCTGATTATATAAAAAATAATATTGAAATAAAATGTGTAGATAATTATAAAACTATTTTTGAAGATTTATTTAAAAAACATAAGTAATTTTATGTTTTTTTTTTGCATATATTTTTTTGAAAGGAGAATTTATGAAAGAGTTAGTAAATTTTAATGGGGAACTTGAATTTAGAAACAATATCTTTGAAATTTCTAGTATTAGTTTAGAAAGTGAATATGAAGTATGTCCTGATAAAATAAGTGGAGTTTTCTTAGTAAGTGGTTCATATAGAGGACATGAAATTTCATTAAATCAAGAAACTTTTAATAAGAAATTACCATTTGAATATGTTTTTAAAGACAAAATGGTAGAAGATACTGTTTCTTTAGAAGTAAAAGATTTTACTTATGAAATTGATCAAAATAAAGTAAGTGTAAGTATTGAATATGAAATTAAAGGAGAAAAAATGATATTTGAAGATGAAAGAGAATTTGATAAATTCTTAGAAGACCATGAAGTAGAAGTAGTTGATTTAACAGATGAAAAAGATGATGAAAAAAAAGAAATTGAAGAAAAAATAGAAGAACCAGTAGAAGAAGATAAAACTATAGAGGAAAAAGAAGAAGTAAGAAGTATTCCTGAAGCAAAAGAAGAAGACCGTAAAAAAACAAATGATTCAGAAATTATTGATACTTTAAAAGATGGAGAAAATACATATATTACTTATCATATTCATGTATGTGATGAATCAGATACGTTAGAGTATCTAGCTAATAAATATAAAATTAGTATTGATATTATTAAAGACTATAATTCAATTGATAATATAAGTGCTGGAATGAAATTAATTATTCCATGTCAAGATGAATAAGTTAAAACGTATTGGTAAAACTTTAATAAAAAATAATGAAGTTGTAGTAAAAAGTGAAAATTTAAATTTAGAGTTATATGACTATTTAAGGTCTAGGGATTTTCTTTCGTTTCCAAAACTTGTAGATCATGATGAAGAACGTGGAAAAAATGTATATGAATATATAAAGGATGTATCATTAAATAGATTTCAGCAAGGAGATGATTTAGCATCAACTCTTGCATCTCTCCATAATAAAACTTCTTTTACTAAAGAAGTTAATCTAGATAAATATAAAAGTATTTATGATAATTTAATTGGATATTTAAATTATATAGAAGATTATTATTATCAAATTCTTAGAACTAGTGAGTATGAACTTTATCCATCTCCTCATGAAACTTTATTTCAATTTAATTATACGAAATTAAGAGAAGCTATTACTTTCTGTAAAAAAGAATGTGATAATTGGTATAAAAGTGTAGAAAATAGAACAAAAGAAAGAGTTTGTTTAAATCATGGTAATGTAAGATTAAGCCATATTTTAAGAGGAGATAAATCATACTTAATTAGTTGGGATAATAATCATTTTGATACTCCAGTTGCTGATTTAATAGACTTTTATCATAATGAGTGGGAAAATTTAGAGTTTTCAGGAATATTAGAAACGTATTTTTCAAAAGTTAAATTAAATGATGAAGAAAAGAAATTATTCTTTATTAATATTTCTACTCCTATTAAAATTGAATTTTGTGATAATGAATATGAAAATACTGAAAGAGTAAGAAAATTATATGATTATTTATTTAAGACCGAAAAGTTAATAGGGCCATATTATACGGTAAAGAATAAAGAAGAGTAAAAATATTTCTATTAAAAGTATAAATAAATTAAATCTAAGTGGAAGTATTAAAGTTATTATAACTTGATAAAATATTAAACAACCTAATAATAATATTGCAAAAATACTGAATAAACCTGGAGGTTTAGATCCTCCACAACCACAAGGCCTCATAGTATCACCCATAATATTTTATGTCTATTAAACTTTATTGTTAACTATAACAGATTACTTATTTAAGAGTCTGTTATTTTTTTGTTTAAAAATTTAAATATTTATTATATAATTATTTGTAGAATAGGTGTGTGCATATGAAGAAAAAAAGTATTCTTCTTGTTTTATTTGGATTAATTTTAGGTTTATCAGTTGCTTATGCAGCTGAATTAATAAAAGCAAAAGAAGTTTCATTCAGTAACGGAAAATCGGGTTTAAAAGCAAGCAATGTACAAAGTGCAATAGAAGAACTATATAATAAAAATATAAGTGAAACATCATGTAAAAATGTAAGTGTACCAAAATTAGTTGAAGGACTTGTTCCAGTAACAATAGACGGGGATGGAACAGTTACATATGCAGATACTTCTGAAAATTGGTATAACTATTGTGATAAACGTTGGGCAAATGCAGTAATTTTAGAAGATGGTGCAAGTTACAAAACAGGAGATATAATACAAGAAAGTGATATTCAATCATATTTTGTATGGATCCCAAAATATAAATATAAATTATGGAATGTGGACTCTCCAAGTAAAGGAGTACATGAAATAGAAATTGTATTTGATGAAACTGATACAACTGATATTGAAGGAGTATCGTGTAAAACACCAA
>CAKONX010000050.1 GCA_934098345.1 uncultured Bacilli bacterium | reverse complement strand
TACTTAAACCCTAAATTTCTAAGATCAATTAAAATAGCTTTCATTCTATCTAAAGAATCAGAATAAATTTTAGAATATATGTTAAAGTAATCATCACTAGCCATAGAATATTTAATACCAGTAATACCATATTTTAAAACTGTTAATTCACGCATACAATTATATTTTTTGAATATATCAAAGACTTTTTGATATTTTTTTACAAATTCTTTATACTCTTTAAAACCAAATACAAATTTACCAGTTGCTATATCATATATTTTTTGAATTCGATTTTCTGCTTTATTTGTTTTACCTGGTGAAATGCTTTGAGAAACTAATACACCAAGAGCAAAAGAAAACTCAGAATAGTTTTCAATTTCTAAAATAGCAAGTAATGTATTTATTCCAATTTTTTTCTCCTTATCTCTTTTCATTTTTATCCCCCAACCCACAAAAAAAGTCATAAATAATGACTTTATTATAACACAAACCAATTATTTTTGTATTTTTATTTTATTAAGGTAATCTTAGCGTATCCATTACCTATTTTGGCACAATTTTCTGTTGGTGTTTTACTTACACAGGTTGTGCTAATAGTTTTAGTGCTTTCTTCTGTAGATTCAGTACAATTGTAACAATACATTGACTTATCAGTTAAAAGTGTATTTCCAATATAACCTGAACCACCTGATCCGCCAATAGATTGTTGAGAATTGCCACCATAGAAGCCTCCTCCACCGCCAACTCCTGGAGTGGAAACATTATCATATCCTTGTCCAAAACTTCCAGCATGTTGCGAACTTTCCAAACCAGTTGTTGGTTCTTGCGCACCGCCTACTACACTTTTATTACCTGTACCCCAATAGTATCCAAATGCAGAACCTCCTATATATCCACCTCCAGAACCACCTGTTCCATATGAATTATATTGGCTAGAATTATAATATTCCATAGAGCCTCCGCCGCCTCCAGAAACAATTAATAGTTCAGAAATTTTGTTTTCAAATGTTGAAAGTAAACCCGAAGAAATGGCTATATGTGTAGCGCCACCTCCGGAACCAAGTTGATATCTATCTGGTAAAGAAACCGAATCAATTATATTGGATCCTCCACCTCCATTGTATCCGCCTTTTAAGTAACCATTATCTACTATTTTATCAATTAAACCTTTGCCGCCTATATTTATAAAAATTTTATCTGTAATACTCAATTTTATTGTACCAGAGGAATAACCACCATATCCACCTTTATACGATAAATTATCTCCACCACTTGCTCCCCAAGTTTCTAATTTATATGTTCCAGTTACTGGTATTGTAAATATTTGTTCTCCATCAGTATAGTCAAACGTCCATTCTTTCACACCATTATAGCCACTCAAAGTATCTCTCTCTATAGCATTAAATGTTAATTCACATACATATTCTTCTCTTACTTCTTCTGTAGATGTTTTATTTAATGTTACGGTTAATGTTCCATTTAATGTTTCTTTTGCTTTAACTACTGTAGCATTATTTTCAAGTTCATTCTTGATACTTGTATATTTTGCTGTTGCATCATCCTTTACTTTACAATTAATTGTAACCTCAGCATCATAGTTTGAAGAGTTATTTGTTACTTCATAAGTTAACACACTTGTTTGATTAAGTGTTTTTAATTCACTTGTTGTATATGTAATTGTTTTTTTATCTTCACTTATTACATTTTTATATACATCAGTTCCATCTAATGAAGTAGACGTAAAAATGACACTAAAATCATCTGTATTTTCTCCTACTTTCACACTTCCATTTATTATTAATGTTGTCGATATGGCAGCAAAGCCTATTAGCATCATTAATATTGTTAAAACAAGCATTCCTTTCTTTTCCATATATACACACCATCCTAAGTTAATTATACAATATTTTAGTCATTTGTTTTATTTAATAATTATATTATGTGTAAATATTTACAATCTATTTTTATTATGCTATATTTAATTTAGTGAGAAGCAAGAGTTTCTTAAGAGGCTCGATGCTTACCACGTTATTTTGGTAGCACCTTTATTCAGTAGAATAAAGATGCTTTTTAATTGCTATAATAATTTTAATATTATTACTAGCAATATAAAAACGATTAAATAAAGTAATCTAATTTGATTATCTTTCTTCATTCGTATCACACTCCTATTTGTAAAACTTCTCCAAAATCCACCTGAATATTAGCCTCTCTTTGGAATGTGATAAGCATCTTTTTTGCTTCTCGAATGGTTATTATAAAGTAATAAAAAAGTATGTCAATAGACTCGACAAATGTCGACAAAATTAGAATCTAAAAAATTTAAAATACATAAAAAAAGAAGCTAATTTTCTTTACAAGCTTCATCCAAAGCTTTAAATAATTCATTAACTTCTTCTTCTGTTTTTATTCTTGCACCTGATGCAAATTTATGACCTCCACCATGGAAGTTAGAAGCAATTTCATTTATTACAATTCCTCTACTTCTAATATTTATTTTAAATAATCCTAATTTTTCATCATATGAAGAAAATGCCCATACTTTAAGTTCTTTAATGAAATTTAAATCATTAACCATGTTAGATGCTGTTCCTGCATCAACTTTAAATTCATTTATAATTTCATCAGTAATTTTAATATAACCAAAACCATTTTCAGTAATTGTCATATTATCAATAATATATGATTCAAACTTTCTTTCACTTATTGGTCTTTCATATAAATTATTATATAAAGGCATTAATTCAAAATTATAATCATTTAATAATTTTGAAGATAATAAAAGTGTTTTAGGTGTAGTATATGAAAGTAAAAATCTGTCACTGTCAGATACTATTCCCATAAATAGTTTTTCAGCTATACTTTTATCTATTTTTAATTTTGTACTATAAACAAGTTCTGTTATCAATTGACAAGTACTAGAACTTGTTTCATCAACAAGTTCTAAATCACTTACGATTTCATCACAAGGATGATGATCAATTTTTATTGTATAGTTATATTTTTCTTTATTGGCTAAATCTACTCGGTCAAATTTAGGAACATCGCAAATTATTAAAAGAGCATTAGTTAAAGTATTTTCATCTACTTTATCTAAAGAACCAAAATATTTAAATCTGGCAACGCTTGAACCAACTGCATATACTTTTTTATTTGGAAAATTTAAATTAATTAAGTCTCTTAAAGCAACAGTTGAAGCAATTGCATCTGGATCTGGTCCTATATGACGAGCTATAACTATTTCATCATATTCTTTTATTTTTTTAACAATTTGTTTAAATATATTACTTGTCAAATTAATCAATCCCAACTATTTTACTAATTCGTATGTATCAATTGCTATCATTAATTCTTCATTAGTAGGAATAACATAAACTGGAATACTAGAATCATCTGCAGAGATAAGTCTAAATTCTCCTCTAAAGTCATTCTTTTCTAAATCAATTTTAACACCCAATGATTTAATTTTTTCAATGATATCAATTCTTGTTTGTTTTGAATTTTCACCTAATCCAGCAGTAAATACAATTACGTCTGCTCCATTAAGTAAATTGTTATACATTGCAATATAATTTGCAACTTTTTGAGTATACATATCTTGAGCTAAAATACACATTTCATCTCCAGCAGCAATTCCATCTTCAACATCTCTTGAATCAGATTTACCACATACTCCTTCAAGTCCACTCTTTTTATTTAAAGCAGTCATAACTTCATCTAAAGTCATATTTGCTTCATCAATCATAAATTCAACTATACTTGGATCAGTATCTCCTGGACGAGTACCCATCATAATACCTGTAATTGGAGAGAATCCCATAGATGTATCAACTACTTTTCCTGAGTCTATTGCACATAAACTTGCACCTGATCCAATATGACATGAAATAACTTTTAAATCATCTCTTTTTAAGTATTCACTTATACTCTTATTAATAAATCTATGACTTGTTCCATGGAAACCATATTTTCTAACTCCATATTTTGTATACCAATCATATGGTAAAGCATATAAATAATTTTTCTTTTCCATTGATTGATGGAATGATGTATCAAATACAGCAACCATTTTAGTATTTGGGAATGCTTGTTTACTAGCTTCAATACAAGAAAGCATTGCTGGCATATGAAGTTTTGCTAATTTTTTGAATTTTTCACATGTAGCAAGTACTTCATCATCAATTAGTACACTTTCTTTATATTTTTCTCCACCATGAACTAAACGATGTCCAATACCATCAATTTCATCTAATGATGAAACAACTCCTAATTCAACGATTTCTTTTTTTATTGCTTCTAAAGCAACTAAATGATTAGGTAAATCTAAATCTCTATGAAGTTTTTCTCCATTAATTTTTACATCATAAAAACTATTATCAATACCTATTCTTTGGAAATAACCACTTATTAATTCCTTTTGTTCTGGTAATTCAATGACAGAAAACTTCATTGAAGAACTTCCAGCATTAATTGTTAAAATTTTCATAAATTCACACCTTTCACTAGAAATTATACCAAAAAAAAAGACTATACTCTATCTTTTTTTAACAAATCTTGGATAATCGTCAGAAAATGTACGAAAATCATTTGGACTTATCTTTTTAGTTAGTCTTTTTGCCTTTGTAAGATCATTATCAAAAAGTGTGTTAAAGCTTTGAGTTACTAAATCAAATTCATCTTGAGTTTTATCCATAATATCACCTATTTATATTATGGATAAAATAATTAAATTTTATTCACAAGTAACTGAAGAACCTAAAGATGCAACTGTATCATTATATGAATCTATTCTATTTAAGTTTAAACCTAAATTATTCAAATCATTTTGAACATTTGTAAAATCATAAGAATCAATATTATAATCCATCATAATAGTTAATATAAAATCTTGAGCCCCATTTTGAAGATTCATATTTACACCATTTACACTTACATTATTTATATTACTTGCTGATATATAATCATTAACAGTAACATTTCTAGCAGTGAACATAGCAGTTTGTTTTATCACTTTATTTTCTTTAACGTTAAATTTATAAACTATTTCCCCTTTTTCAGTATCTTTTTTACACGTATGTATCACTACATCTTGATTAACTATTGGAACATATTCTTCTTTAATTGGATCTTTTTTAACAAGTAAATCTTGATTCATTAAACCAAATACACCAAATATGGCAAAAACAATTATAGCAAATACCCATACTATTACAACTTTAATATTCATACTATCCCTCTATCCTTATATAAATATATTATCATAAATTAGTTATAACTTCCATAAAAATTTATATGCAAATTAACGTAAAAGAGAGAAAGGTTTTTTCTCTTATAATAAGTCATTATGTTCTTCTTTTATTTCATTTGTTACTTTAATAATTTCATGTTCTTTTACACATTTTCTTATTAACTCTTCATAATCAAAAGAAGATTCATATTCTTGAGCTAAAGAGGCAACTGGATTTATTACTGGATGATCTGGAACAAATATTGTACAACAGTCTTCAAATGGTAATATTGATGTTTCATAAGTTCCTATTTTTTTAGCTATCTCAATTATTTCTATTTTATCTAAACAAGCAACTGGTCTTATTACTGGCATTTTAATTGTTTCATTTATAACTGACATACTAGTTAAAGTTTGACTTGCTACTTGGCCAATTGATTCACCATTAACGATTACTTTAGCGTTTGCATTTTTTGCTATTCTTTCACTTATTCTATACATCATTCTTCTCATTATTGTTATTAAATATTCATGAGGACAATTTTTTAAAATAGTTTCTTGTATTTCAGTAAAATTAACAACATGTAATTTTACATATCCTGAATATTTTGATAATTCTTGAGCAAGTTTAATAACTTTATTTTTAGCAGCTTCACTTGTATGAGGAGGGCTTTCAAAATATAATCCTTCAATTCTAACTCCTCTTTTTAAAGCAAGATAACCAGCAACTGGAGAATCTATTCCACCACTTAACATAAGTAAACCTTTACCTAAAGATCCAACTGGATATCCACCTATTCCTTTTATACAATCAAAATAGATATAAGCATTATTTAAACGAATTTCTACATTAATATATGTATTTGGATTATGAACATCTACACTTACGTTTTCTTTATTTTTTAAAACAACTCCGCCTAAAATTCTGGATATTTCCATAGATGTTAAAGGATAATTTTTATTACTTCTTTTAGTTTCTACTTTAAAAGTATCAATTTCTTTATCTTTAATAATTTCAACTAAAGAACTTTTTAACTCTTCTATATCATTATTAGGTAATTCATAAGCAATAACGATTTCATGTATTCCAAAAATATGTTTTAACTTATCTATAATTTCATCAAAATTATCCTCATTAGTTTTTATAAACATTCTACCTTTATCATATATAAGTTCAACATCAATTTCTTTTAGAAAAGCTTCTATATTGTCTTTTAAAGTTTTTATAAAATAATTTATATTATCTTTTTTAGTAGATAATTCTCCATATTTAATTAATAATAGTTTATTCATTTTCTTCACCACTTCATAAGTATAATATTTTAAATTAAAAAAATCAATTTTTTCAAATTGATTTTATTTGTTAACACATTTATTACTTATAATATCTTGTTTACAATAGTCAGTTGGGCATCCTAAAATATCATAAGAAGAACAATCTTTAATAACTGTTTCTTCCTTTTCAACACAACTATTATTACTCCATTCACATTTTCCTGTACATTTGTCTTTCTCAGTAACTAAGTCACAAGCATTTAAGGAAAAGTCAAACATTTGGCACTTTCCATTTTTCCATTGACAAATTCCTGTACAGTTAGCTTCAGAATTTGTAGAACATTTATCATAATTTATATCAACACATTTACCATTATTTTCATCATTTACATCTATTAAAATTTTACATCTTGCAAGTTGTGTAAGGCAAGAAGATGCTGGGATATCTAAACACGCCGTTTTTGAATAATCAACTGTTCCTTTAGAAGAACAATTATTCATACAATCAAAATGTGCCTTTGTTCCTGAAGTATATTGACTACTACATTTATATTCACAATTTTCTTTTGTGTCTTTATAATCGCATGTTTTGTTTGTTTCATCCCATTCACACGATTTTTCACTTTCACAATACTTTTTACTTGCTTTTCTTATTGGACAATTTGGAACAGAAGTATTTCCAGAACCTGTATTTCCAGAACCTGTATTTCCAGAACCTGTATTTCCAGAGCCAGTATTTCCACTACCAGTTTGTAATACATTTCCATTAGATGTATCTATACTTCCTGGATCCCCTGGATCACATGAGCCAGGTTGTAGTAAACATACTTCACATTTTTTAGAATCATCTGAAATAAAATTATATAAAACAGCATGTATAAGTGTTGGTAAGAAGAAAATAAATATTCCTACAAACACTCTTACAATTAAAGATTTTGCATTTTTAAGTGTTGAATCACTACTTCCATCTTTAATCGCATTATAAAACTTCAATGTTCCTATTACAATAATTATTATTGGAGCTACTAATTTAGCTATTAAAAGAATGTATCCTACCATTCTTATAACTGATAAAACTTCTTTAGTTTCACAAAAATTATCACCAATATAGTTTATATCATCTAATAAGTAAAATAAATTCACGTTTATCACCTTAACTTGTCTAAATTATATCAAATATCACTATATGTAATCAATTATTTTATCTGCAGTTGTTCCTAAAACCTCTTTTATTTTTAATTTATTTTCATATAAATGTAAATTTGATTCATAATATTCTAATTTTTTTTCAGTTTCTATTAAGCTCTTACTAACTGCATTTTTAGTAACTTTATAATACTCTGCAATTTCATCTTGAGTTAAGTTATCAAAATAATAATCTTTAAAATAAGATTTTTGAGTTTCAGTTAAAAGACAACCATAATAATCAAATAAATTATTTAAATATATACTTTTTTCCATTACATCAAATCCTTAAATAAACCATATATATATTCTTCTATATCAAATGGTTTTAAGTCATCCATTCCTTCACCTAAACCAATAAATTTAACTGGTAAGTTAACTGTGTCTTTTATAGCTAAAACGATTCCACCTTTAGCAGTTCCATCTAGTTTAGTTAAAACAATTCCCGTGATATTTGTAATACTTTTAAAACTTTCAGCTTGGCTTATTCCATTTTGACCAGTTGTTGCATCAACCACAAGTAAAGTTTCTTGAGGAGCATTTTCAACTAATCTACCAATTACTTTATTTATTTTTTCAAGTTCATTCATTAAATTAACTTTGTTTTGAAGTCTACCTGCTGTATCTATTAAAACTATATCAACATCATTTTCTTTTGCTTTTACAAGTCCATCATATATAACTCCTGCTGGATCTGTATTTTCTTTTCCATAAAATAAACTATTGCTTCTTTCAGCCCAAAGTTCAAGTTGTGGAACTGCTCCTGCTCTAAATGTATCAGCTGCAATAAGCATTACTTTTTTTCCTTCTTTAACATATTTATGAGCAAGCTTACCTATGGTAGTTGTTTTTCCAACCCCATTAACTCCAACCATAAGAATTACAGTTGGACCAGATTCATTATAATGAATTTTATCAGTTAAAGATGAATCATTTACATAAATCATAAAAAGTTCATCAACTATTACTTCATTTAAGTATTTAGTATCAATTATATTTTCACTTTTTAC
>CAKONX010000049.1 GCA_934098345.1 uncultured Bacilli bacterium | reverse complement strand
TCAACTAAATTATCGTATTTATTCATTTCGTTCACCTTTAAACAAAGAACCATCATAAGGAGAAATCATAAACGTATTATTTCTTGAATCAACATAAATATTTAAATAATAATCTTTTATTATTTTGTATTCATCTTCTCCAACATTAACAAGTTTACCTCTAACATAATACTTATTAATATTTTTATCTACACTTTCATATAACATTTCTTCTGCTCTGAAAGAAGGAGCATCAATATTAAAATCTTTAAGTTTACTTATCACATTTTCTTTAGTTATCACATTTTGTTCTTTGTACTTATCTTCTACTATATTATAAACTTCAGTATTTTCTTCACTTAAATAAGTAAGATAAGTATTTAAAGAATTAGAAAGAGTATAGAAAACTGAATAATTATCAACCTTAGTAATTTCTGTTTTATTAAACTTTATTTTACTTAACAGTAAAGCAATTATTGTATAAAGTACTAGAATGATTAAAATATAAACTATATTTTTATGTTCTAAAAGATCTTTCATATGCCCTCCTAATTACATTCGTTTTGTACATAATTTAATAAATTTTCTGGATTGTTATAACGTTTATCACACTCTGTTCTTCCTGGAGCTTCATATTTCATACATACATCGTCACCAAGTTCATTAGCAGATTTAGATGAATTTTTAAGAACCGTATCAAGTCCAGTATAAGAGTTCTGTAGTTCGTACATCATAAACATTGTCTGTCCTTCTAATGTTTTATAATCATATGGCCGATAATTTTTAAGTCTTGCATAACGGATTTTATAATCCCATTGACAAATTCCTGCATGGCTTCCATTATCTGCTAAAGGATTAAATCCGCTTTCCGCTTGAATATTTCCAAGAAGAGCAGCTATTCCAGCATCACTGTAACCGGAATTTTTTAAAGTTAAACAAACTGATTGACGATTTCCAGATCCTTCCGTGAATTTACCAGTTGATTCAGCTGGTCTTGCGTTCATCTGACTTACATAATCAAGTGGATTTACTCTTGTACTTGCATCTGTAAATATTTCAAAGTGCAAGTGTTTTCCTGTTGAAACACCTTCGTTTCCCATGATAGCAATTACTTCTCCCTGTTTAACAGATTGACCATTAGTTACAAGAATTTTCTTTACATGACCATAACCGGAAAACATTCCATTATCATGTTGTATTTTTACATATTTTCCGTATCCTTTAATACTTTCAGAGGCAACAACAACCACACCGTCTCTTGTGGCAACTATTGGAACATCTCTATCTCCACCACTTGTTTTATAAGCGGCAACTGTTGGAGCAATATCTATACCACCATGGTTAGAACTTGCACCTGCTGTTGGAGATGTACGAGCTCCAAAATAACTTGTTATAACTGTTGGAATTGGTTCATTTGGATAATATGAATCACTTCCAATTGGCCACCACCAACCTGAATTGTCTGAATTTACTGCTTCAGTTCCAAATTCATATCCAACTCCAGCATAGCTTATTTTTATTCCATAATTATCAAGAAGAAATAATATATCTTTTATTATTTTTCTTCTGCTTTTAATAATTTCTTCTTGATATGTGTCATATAAACCTGCTGCTTCTAAAGAATTATCGCATAAATCTTTAGTCATACAATCTACCTTGGCTGGTTTTAAAACATCAGCTTCAAAATATTCTTGTAAATGAGCTTTTTTATCAAAATATTTATTAAAACTTAAGAAGTCAAAATATTTATCTGTATCAAGTTTTGGAAGTTCACCAGAATCCATATAAGCATAAACTGTACCTTCATCATAGTTCCCATCCATATCTTCACATTGATCATAATATTCGTCATTAATTAATAAACCAAGCATATTAACAGATAAGTAATATTTTGCTATAAAATGGTCATGATTTAATTTACTAACATAATATTTCCAAAAGCCAAGACTATTTGTCATTTTATCAACACATTTTTCAACTTTACCTAAAGCAAGGCCTTTTTTTGGAATTTTCTCCAAATTACCTCTATCACATATTTTTTCTTTTGTTCCATCAGAGTTAGTCTTGATTGTTGGATCTCCATAAATTCCGTAGCATTTAGTTGTATAAGCAAAAAGGTTTGAAATTAAAAGTTTTAAAGTATCTTTTTCATCATTAAAATAATCTGCCTCTTCCTCTGTTATGTTTTCATAGTCAATGTCAGGTTCAATTTCTGGATCATCAACATCGGCATCATCTACACTATAGCCTGATTTTCCATCTCCCCATCTTTCTCCATACTCCTCTGCATTATCAGCAAATGTTCCTGGATCCATATTGACAAAAACCGTTTCAAGAATAAGGCTATCAACAAAACTATCTTCTGGAATTATACCTTTTTTAGCATATTTAGATAATATTTTATATAATTTAGTATAAAATTTCCTTTGATTTTTTATAATTTTATCTATACACTTTTCATCACCATTACATGTAAGTGTCCAATAGTTTCCTTTTTCTTTAAAATAAGTATCAAAATCAAAATCACTATAATTAAATTCAGCAGCAGATGCTTTAGGAATTAATATAACTGAAAAAAGTGTTATTACTAAAAAAGCAAATATAAATTTACTTTTTTGTAATAACATTTCGATTAAGAAACTAGCTTTTTTCATTATATCACCGCCTGATACTATAATCCTCCACCTGTACCAAATGAATCTAATTCATCTTGTGTAAGAATTACATTAATACGCATTCTTCTAGATCCACATACAAATAATGCTTCTCCTTGAGTATATGTCTTTATACTCTCTTTTTCATTTTCATTTAAATCTATTAATTTAGATAAGTCTTCAACTGCTTGTTTTCTAAGTCCCATAATTAAGTAATATGAAGCGTTATCAAATATTGCTTTACCATGAACAATTAAATTTTCTGCAGCAAAATCTGTAGGTTGTTGAGTAATAATAATTGTTCCAGTATTATATTTTCTTGCACGTCTTTGCATTTGTGCTAAGTATTCAGCTCCAAGTTCATTATTACCAGAAAGTAATATATGGGCCTCATCTACCATCATAACCGTGTTTTTATATTTGTCTAGACATAATCCCCAAGAATACTTAAGAATATTAAAGAATAATGCATCACGTATATTAGAATCACTGTTCATAACATCTTTAATATTAAATACAATGAAATCATCATTTGCATTTATAGTTGTATGTCCATTAAAGTAATATCTAAGTTCATTAATAAATGGTCTGATTTTTATTTCCAAACGTTCCATTATATCTCTTTCACGTGTAGCTTCTGGCATTGATAAAAGTTTACCTTTTACAGTTGCATATACATCATCAAATGTTGGATATTTATCTGGAGTAAAGTTTGCGAAATTAGTATTAAAATCTATTCCAAAACGTTTATATGTTTCTTGAACAATTTCGGAGAACATTGCAAGAACATCTTCTTCAATACTAGGGCTATAATACTTCATAAAAGCTTTTAAAGATTGAAGAGTTCTTGTTAGAACTGTATAACCAAGTCCTTGTTCAAGTTCTTCATTATCAGAATCAACTACTACTTCAAGCGGATTAATAAGTCCAAATGCTCCACCTTTACCCAAATCAACAAATGAACCACCACATGCTTTTGTTAAAGTTTCAAGTTCACCTTCTGGATCTATACATACAATTTGGTATCCATTTCTTATATGATTTCTAAGTAATAGTTTTGCTGCTGTAGATTTACCTGAACCAGAAGTACCAAGTATAATCATATTGGCGTTATTTCTATTAAATTCTTTTCTTATTTGATATAAGAATTGATTAAATAATACTACTCCACCAGAGAAATCTATTCCAAAAAGAGTTGATTTTCCTGGGTCTTTAATTGAGTCAAATACGAATGGATACATTGCTGAAACGGTTGGTGCTGGAACTGGTATACCAATTCTGCTTTCAACATCTTGTTTAGGAAAAATTGGTAACATTGATTTTAAAACCTTTTCTTGTTCAAACATCATTGGTATTGCTCTCATACCTAAAGATGTTAAAAAGTTTTTTATTTGTACTTTTTTTGAATCTAGTTCGTCTTTTGTATCAGCCATTATCATTACATGCATTTGGAAATCAAATATTTTTGATTGAGTTGCAGCAAGCATAGATACAAAGTTTTCCATTGATTCATAATCTAGTCTGATTCTTTCTTTTAATGTATGGTCATGTTCTTTTTGATAAGCTTCTTTTAACTCAGCAATTTCTTTATTAATAGTTTTTTGCATTGTTGAAAGTTCAATTGGAATATGTTTGATACATAATTTAATTCCAGGAATAGATGTAATGTTGCTTAACCATCCTGGTCCAATAGCTTTTGGATATTCTAACACTGTTAGAATTGTCGCATATTTATCGCTTATCATGAACTCATTTATTTTAAAATTTAACCCCTTAGGAGCTATCTCACTTTTAGCTGTTAGTTTCGACATCAGCCATCACCGTCCCATATTCTACTCTTTTTGAATCATTGAAGAAACTATCTAATAATACTCTAGCATCATCATCAGTAAGTTGTCTTGAATTTAATCCTGCTGTTGCAAGTCCAGAAATCATATTATGAATTCTTTTTTGAATACGTTCCATATTTTTAGGGCTATCCTTAAAAAGAATATAGAATTCTGTGTCAACTGCATTTATTTCTGGACCAATAAATTTATCACATTTTTGAATATCTTGTAAAATCATTTTTCTAATTTGTTGATTTTGTGCATCATTATACATAATTTCAAGTTCTGATTTATATAGATTTATATCTACTGGTCTATCACAGCAAACAAGCCAAAATTCATAATCTAAAGTATTATAGAAATTTCTAAGAGCAATCAATGTTCTATCTTGAGTTTCTTGATCAGAGATAAAAATATTTTTAGGTTCTACTCTTATTCCTGCTACTAATTGATTACCCTCAGTTAGTTTTCCTTCTACTTCAATCATTCCACCTCTAATATCTTTAACAGGTATCCAATCTTCAGTAAATTTACTTGTTTCTAGTTTGATTTTCTTCGCCATTAGTCATACACCAACCTCTCCAAAAGTATGTTCTTCTATTTGATAAATAATGGTAAATATTTGCTGTAAGTGTCCAAATATTTCTATGATTAGGAACTGGCATTACCATTCCTGTAGAAATAAACAACGGAGTAAGTATCATGAATACATCTCCCATCGTTACAGCATGATATGAAAGCATTAATATAACTGTTAAACCAGCTCCAGTAAGAAATATTGCTAAATCTACTGGAGTAAACAGACCAAGAATCAACATTGATCTTTTGGAATTTGCTGGTATCAAATACGCATTTTTCATACTTATTTTCCCCACTTTCTATTCTGTTTTTCAAATTCTATCATTGCTTCTAGCTCAGGGGCTTTCATCGTTGAAACAAGATAGTCTGCATAAAACATTTTTTCATCTATATTATAGCCAGGCCTTGTACGTAACCCAATTTCATAAAAATTTTTATAATTATCTTTTTGTAATATTTCACTTTTTATCTTATGTAATATTCTACTTGTAAACAGATTATCATCTGCTACTTCAAGAAATTTTTGGTAAGACAACTGACGATAATACTTTCTAATTTGTGCTTCATTTTTTTTATACTCATCATAGTTTCCAAGGAATTCCTTTGCAGCTTTTTTTAAGCTATCATCTTCTGCATTTTTTATTGCATCGAATTCATTTTCTCTAGAAGCAACTATAGCTTTATAAGCATCTATAAACAAATCGCACATTTTCTTTTTTGTTTCTAATTTTTCAATATTCATAAGCATCATCACCTATTTTTTGCCACTATCTTTACTACTTTGTTTTGCAGATTGAGAAGCTTTTAAATATTCGTTAGAAGATTGTATATCAGATGCTGTATGTTCAATTTGATCCATAATTTCCGCAACCTTTGTAAAGTTTGCAGCATTATTTAATGCTTCAGAAGAACTTGCATATTTTGTTAAATCTTGAACATTCTTTATATTTTCATTACCAAATAGCTCTTTTGCTTTCTTTTCAATAGTTTTATTTATTGTATTAAGAGACTCAGCATCCATTTTGTTAGATCTTGAAATCTTTTCAAATTCTTTAAGTTTTGTAGAAATTGCTTGTACTTGAACTTGGCTTTTATCAAATACTCCTGCTTTAGCATCATTTTTTAGATTTTTATAATAATCCTTAAGCAATTGTTGATTTGCCAATGTAATCTCTTGTTCTTTGCCATCTATTATTCTTTTTAAAGTTTGTCCAGATGCAAGTTTTTTTAGATCGTCTGCCTCCGCCTTATTGAAAGGTTCCAAAGCCTTATCCATCTTTTCTTTAGTAAGATTTTTACTTGATTTAAGTATACTTATTAATTCTTTTAAAGTATCTTCACTCTCTTTAGATAATGTTGTATTAACACCACTAAGCATATTTTTAAGATCTTCCTTATTTGTTTTAAACCTGCTAACAGCTGAATTGACATTTTCTTTTTTAGTATTTAGATATGTTTCTTTATTCTTTTCGTAATTAGCTTTGTATGCTTCAAAAACGCTCTCACTATTCATAATTTCTTGATCACGATTATCTCTAAAAGTTTGTCTTATTGCACTTCTTAAGTCTCTATCAAATGCAGCTTGTTCTGATTCATGGGCTGCATTAACTGCTGATCTAGCCGAGTTTTTAATTCCTTTAAGATCGCTAGAACTATTTTTAAATCCTGCTTTTGTTCCAGTTATTAAACCTCTAGGTGCAGCAGATAGTGCGGTTAAAACTTTTCCTATACGTGAAGCATTTTTAAGTTTATTTCCATCCGCATCATGTCCGGCTTGTCTATATCTTTGAGCAAAACTTGCTGCTATTCCACTTACAGTTCCTGCTCCAGCAGATAAACCTTTCATTGCATATTCATTAGATTCAACACGTCTCTTAGCACCTGGTTTTAAATCAAGATTTTTAAATAATCCTCCACCATTATCCATGATAGATTTAAATAATTCTGGTGCTTCTTTCGCAAATTTAAGTAATCCTAAAATAAGAACAACCATTGTTACTGATTTAAGTAATATTCCTCCATTTACATCTTGCATTGAATCCGAGAATATTATTTCAATAAAATCCGGTACTAATGTACAAAGTTTAACTACAAAGAATATTACAGCCAATCTTATAAATAGTTCTACATATGTCTTTATTATTTCGCCTTTCCAAGTTTCAAATGATTTTTTCATACTTGGAATGATTTTTAGCATAACTGGTATTGGCGCAATTAATTCTAAGAATCCTAATTTTACAGCACGAGTTCCTAAATCAATTGCATAACTTACAAAGAACCATGCGACAAGTAATGCGCAGCCTGTACTGATTATCCACATATAATATGTTCCATTATCTTCACCAAGAGTATCAAATATTTTAAGATTCCAAGTAACTGCAGCATAAGGAACATCTAGTCTGTCTTCACTAATTGTTGAATCCCATTTTTCCAAAGCATCCATCCATAATTCACATGTATCTTGTGAATCATCGCCTTCACCTGCTTCTTTGCAGGCGGTAATAGCCTCATCTCGATCTTTTAAATTTCCCAAAGTATCAAAGAAAGTATTATATCCTGTTCCTTGTGGATGATAGAAAGACATAAGAACAGTCATACCAATGGAATCTCCATAAGCAGTTTCTTTTGTTGAACTTGATGTCGGAGCGGTTCCTAAAACAATAGCTCCAATTGTATTATTTTTTACAACATGATTTTGAAATACTGTCATATATCTAAACACAACTGGCAGTACTACCACAAGTGCAATCGAAATAACCAAATCTTTTAATAATCCTGTTGTTTTTTTAGTACCATCTCCATCTGGATTTACTATTAAAAGTATTAATTGATATGCGAAAACAAATAGCATAATAACTGATAAAACTAAGTAAATTCTTTGAGTAAAAGTATCATATATTGCTTGACTAGCACTACTTTGTCCACCAAACAAATTAAGTTCTGAAACAGCAAGAAAAATTCTATAACTTAAACTAACAAGTGTATATGCAACACCATCTAATAAACCGATAAATATTATTCCTAATGTTCTGACTATCCAGTTAACAGCTATCATATTTATCACTCCCAACATTTCAATTTATAAAAATATATATATTTCGACTATAATTTTCTATAATAATTATAAATTAATATATATAAATTATCAATAATAAATAAAAAAAATTGGTAATATTTACCAATTTTTATTGAATAGTTTACTATTTATTTAAAGCATCAACTAATTCAGCTTTTTTCATTGAAGTATATCCTTCAATATTTTTTTCTTTTGCCATTTCTTTTAATTCAGCAACAGTTAATTTAGATAAATCAGTTTTTTCTTCAGATTTAACTTCTTTTACTTCTTTAGTTGTAGCTTTTTTAGCTTCAGTCTTAACAGTTTTTCCTGCTAAAGCATCTTTAGCAATATTAACATATGAAGTAAATAATGCTGGATTATCGATAGCAACTTCACTTAACATTTTTCTGTTAATTTCAACACCTGCTTTAGTTAATCCATTTATAAATTTAGAATAACTAATATCATTCATACGACATGCAGCATTGATTCTTGTAATCCATAATTTTCTGAAATTTCTCTTATTTTGTTTTCTATCTCTATATGCATATGTACCACTATGGAATGTTTGTTCTTGTGCAGTTTTGAATAATCTATGCTTA
>CAKONX010000048.1 GCA_934098345.1 uncultured Bacilli bacterium | reverse complement strand
GTAGTGGAACGTGGTAAACCCCATGAGCGAGAAACCCAAAATTGGTAGGGGAGTCTTTAGAAACAAATTAAGAAGGGACTAAAGGACAGTAATGTAGATAAATGTTTACCGCCTAGAAATAGGTACAGAACATGGCTTATAAGATATTTTTTATTTAATTAAAAGGATGTGGTACTGTGATAGAAGCAGGCTTATCTTTAAAAAGTACAAGGGAAAAATCGGGAGTTTCTATTGAAGAAGCAAGCCAGGATTTAAACATTCCAGTTTTATTTTTAGAACAAATTGAATCTGGAGCAGTTGGAGCTTTTGAAGATATATATGAACTTAAGAATATGATGCTAGAATATGCTAAATACTTAGGTTTAAATACTGATGATATCATTCTTAAATTTAATGAATATATGTTTGATTATACAAGCAAAATTCCTATGGATGAAATAGAAAAAGCAATGAAAGAAAAAGAAAAAGAAAAAACACCTGAAGAAGAAATATTTTCTCCATATACAAGAATAGAAGAAAAAGAAAAAAGTTTACCTTATATAATATCGGCTATAGTTATAATAGTATTAGTTGTTTTAGTACTTATTTGGAGTATAAAGCAAATTACTGTTAATGGAACACATGATATTATTGGTTTTTTAGGATAGGAGAATTTTTATGAATTTACCAAATAAAATTACAATGGCAAGAATTGTTCTTTCAATATTGCTACTTATATTATTAATATTTCCATTTAATTTATGTGGAATAGAATTTCCAACATATGAATTATTTGGAACTATAAATGTTAATTTATTATATATTATTGGTGGTGTTATCTTTTTAGTAGCATCTTTAACTGACTTTATGGATGGTAATATTGCTAGAAAGAAAAAATTAGTTACTGATTTTGGAAAAGTAATGGATGCTATTGCTGATAAAGTTTTAGTTAATGGAGTATTAGTTGTGCTTGCATGTAATGGATTTATTAGTAAAGTTATACCAGTTATAATTATTACTAGAGATATCTTTGTAGATTCAATTAAAATGGTTGCTGGAAGTAAAGGTAAAGCTGTTGGAGCATCAATGCTTGGAAAATTAAAAACTATATGTATGATGAGTGGTTTAACATTAACTTTCTTCTATAATATTCCATTTGAATTAATTGGTTTAGATGTTGCTAATGGACTTTTATATATAGCATGTGTATTATCAATAATAAGTGGAGTTCAATATTATTTAGTTAATAAAGAAGCATTTAAGGAAAAATAGAGAGTTGCAGTAAAATGTAACTTTTTTTTATTTATATACAGATTTTTAAAATTGTACATTTGTTCGAAAAAATATTGACTTTTATTTTTATAATTGGTAAGATGTTTATGTAAGGAAGATTAGATAAGGAGATCGTATGAAAAAAGTAGATACAACAAATCAAGATAAAGATAAAGCTTTAGAACAAGTAATGGCTGAGATAGAAAAACAATTTGGTAAAGGAGCAATAATGAAACTGGGAGAAGAAACTCATTATGAAATCGAGACAACTCCATCAGGATCACTTGGATTAGATATTGCTCTTGGAGCAGGTGGTTTTCCAAAAGGAAGAATTATAGAAGTATATGGGCCTGAATCAAGTGGTAAAACAACTATTGCTTTACAAGCAGTAGCAGAAGTTCAAAAACGTGGCGGTCGTGCTGCATTTATTGATGCCGAACATGCTTTAGATCCAGTTTATGCTAAAAATTTAGGAGTAAATATTGACGAACTTTTATTAAGCCAACCAGATACTGGAGAACAAGCTTTAGAAATATGTGAAGCATTAGTTAGAAGTAATGCCGTATCAATAGTAGTAATTGACTCAGTTGCCGCTCTTGTTCCTCAAGCTGAAATAGAAGGTGAAATGGGAGATAGTCATGTTGGTCTTCAAGCAAGACTTATGAGTCAAGCTTTAAGAAAACTATCAGGTATTATAAATAAAACTAATACAACTGCTATATTCATTAATCAGTTGCGTGAAAAAGTTGGAGTATTATTTGGTAACCCAGAAACTACTCCAGGTGGAAGAGCATTAAAATTCTATGCATCTGTAAGACTTGATGTTAGACGTGGAGAACAAATTAAATTAGGAGATTCAGTTATTGGAAATAAAACTAATATTAAAGTTGTTAAAAATAAAATCGCGCCTCCATTTAAAGTTGCCACAGTTGATATCATGTATGGTGAAGGCGTAAGTCATGTTGGTGAACTTGTTGACATTGCAAGTGATTTAGGAATTATGGATAAAAGTGGTGCTTGGTATTCATATAATGGTGAAAAAATTGGCCAAGGAAGAGAAAACACTAAAATATTCTTAAAGAATAATCCTGATATTGCTAATGAAATTGAAAATCAAATTAGAGAACATTATGGTTTTAAACCAATTGGTGAGTAGAAGTACTCACTTTTTTTATCTTGTAAAAAACTTGATTCTATCTTATAATTAATGTATAGATGAGTTTATATAATTATCTATAAAAATAGAAGGAGTGTTAAAACACATGGATACTATAAGTATAGTTACACTTCTTGTTGGTCTTGTTGCCGGTGGTTTAGTTACCTTTTTAATAGTTGTATTTACAGGTGCTGGTGCAGGAAAAAAAGCTGAAAAATTATTAAATGAAGCTAAAAAAGAAGCTGATAAACATAAAAGAGATAGTTTATTAGAATTAAAAGAAGAAAGTTTCAAGTTAAAACAAGAAACTGATAAAGAAATAAAAGAAAGAAAAGCAGAAATTACTCAAAGTGAAGAAAGACTTTTACAAAGAGAACAATCTTTGGATAAAAGAGAAGAAATGTTACAAAACAGAGATAATATGCTTGAACAAAAAGATAATAATTTAAGTGCTTTACAAAAACAAGTCCAAGAGAAGGAAAGTAAAATGGACGATCTTCTTAAGGAAGAAATGGAAAAGTTAGAAACAATTGCTAAGTTTTCTAAAGAAAAAGCGCATGACATGATCATGCAAAGAGTAGAAAGCAGTATGGAAGTAGAGATAGCTGAGTTTATCAAAGAAAAAGAGGCCGAAGCTAAACTAGAAGTTGATAATAAAGCTAAAAATTTACTTGTTAATTCAATGGAAAAATATTCTAATGATGTTACAAATATTCAAACTGTTTCAACAATTAATTTACCTAATGATGATATGAAAGGTAGACTTATTGGAAGAGAAGGTAGAAATATACGTACTATTGAAGCGGTTACAGGGGTTGATTTAATAATTGATGATACACCTGAGGCAATAGTAGTTTCTTCATTTGATCCATTTAGAAGAGAAATTGCAAAACAAACAATTGAAACTTTAATTAAAGATGGAAGAATTCATCCAACAAGAATTGAAGAAATATATGATAAAACTTGTAATGATATGAATACAAGAGTAACAGAAATTGGAAAAGAAGCTGTTTATAATTTGGGATTATCTAAAATGGATCCTGAACTTGTTAATTTAATTGGTAAATTAAACTTTAGAACCAGTTATGGTCAAAATGCGTTACAACATTCTGTTGAAGTTGCTAACCTTTGTGGAATAATGGCTGGAGAGTTAGGAGAAAATGTCCTTCTTGCTAAAAGAGCTGGACTTTTACATGATATTGGAAAAGCTATAGACTTTGAAGTTGAAGGAAGCCATGTAGAGATTGGTGTTGAAATTGCTAAAAAATATCATGAAGATCCTGTTGTTATAAATGCAATTCATTCTCACCATGGAGATACTGAGCAAACAAGTATTATTTCTTGTTTAGTTCAAATTGCAGACACAATGAGTGCTGCAAGACCTGGTGCTAGAAATGATTCAATGGAAAACTATGTTAAACGTTTAGAACAATTAGAAAATATTGGTAACTCATTTGATGGAGTTGAAAAGAGTTATGCAATGCAAGCTGGTCGTGAAATTCGTGTATTAGTTAAACCAGATGAAGTTGATGATTTAAAAAGCTTTAAAATTGCAAGAGAAATCAAAGAAAAAATCGAAGATGAAATGCAATATCCTGGTACAATTAAAATTACTGTTATCAGAGAAACTAGAGCTCAAGAAGAAGCAAAATAATTGCTTCTTTTTTTGACAAAAAAATGTAAATCTTTTTGAATTTATTTTTATGTTTTTTAGAAAATAGTGTAATATATAGGTAAGAATGGGTGTGTGCAATGAAAAAACGAGCAAGTATAGCAATTTTCATACTATTTTTTGCAATTGGTTTTGCTACTGTTTCGACAACATTGGTAATTAACGGAAGTGCAAAAATAGGAGAAAATGTGGAAGATTTTTCTGTAATATTTACTGCGGCTTCATTAGATGGAACAGATGTATATGCATCTGTTATAGATGATACAAAGAAAATAATCGATTTTTCAACAACTGATTTAAAAAAATTAAATCAAACTTCGATACTTGCATATAAAGTAACAAATAATTCAAGTAACTATGATGCTGAAGTGCAAGTAAATTGTAAAACAAAAGAAAATACAACAGCAAAATATACAAGTGTCAAAAATGAACTAGAAGGAAATGCAACAGTTATAAAAGCAAAAGAAACATTAAATGGAACATTAACAGTTACCTTAAACAAGGTGGCTACAGAAGAAGTAAGAGAAGAGTATATATGTACCTTAGAAGTTAATGCTGTAGAAAGAAATATACTTGGTATAAAAGGAGATTATGCGGAATTGCTATTAAATGGAACAGATCCAGTTTTAACTGATGAGTTAGTACCTATAACTATTTCTGGTGAAGGAACTATTGCTTATGCAAATTTAAAAGAAGAATGGTACTCATATGAGAAAAAAAACTGGGCTAATGCAGTAATTTTAAGGGATGGAGTCAATTATAACGAAGGAGACATTATTAATGAAGATGATATAGAATCATATTTTGTGTGGATACCAAGGTTTAGATATAAATTGTTTAATGTTGATGATGTTTCGTTAACAACACTTTCAAGACTTTCAGATGTAACAAGTAATCCAAGTGAAATTGAAATTGAATTTGAAACCAAGAATGAAAGGATTTCAAATGGAAATAAAAATGGAGAATGGTTAACTCATCCAGCATTTACTACATTTGATGTAAATGGTTTATGGGTAGGAAAATTTGAAACAGGCTATAAAGGAGCAACAAGCGTGAGTGCTGCACAAGTAAATTCTACTAATGCAAGCAAAGTGATAGTAAAGCCAAATGTATATGGGTGGAGAAATATTAATGTTGGTAATATTTTTAAGACAAGTTATAATTACCATCGTGAGTTAGATTCACACATGATGAAGAATACAGAATGGGGAGCAGTAGCATATTTAAGTCATTCTAAATATGGAATAAATAAAGAGATAAACATAAATAATAATTCTAATTATAAAACTGGATATTCAGCATTACCATCAACGAATCAACAAACATATCCTGGAGTATCTGGTGATGGAGATAACTATAATCAACCTTATAATACAGAAGTAGGTTATTTAGCAAGTACAACAGGAAATATAAGTGGAATATATGATATGAGTGGAGGAGCTGGAGAATATTTAGCTTCATACATTAGCGGTAATGTTGGATCAAGTAGATTAGCTCCATCTAATTATGATAAAAAATATTTTGATGTATATAGTAATACAAGTACGAATGTTGCGTATCAAAATAGAATACTTGGAGATGCGACTGGAGAAATGGGACCTTTTTACAGATATACCCTTGATAATGTTAAAGTTGCTAGTACTAGCTGGTATCAAGATCGTTCACTTTTCGTTGAATTAGGATTACCTTGGGTTGGTAGAGGTGGAGGAACAAATTACGGAGCAATTGCTGGTATATTTAATTTTGATCGAGGAACTGGTGAAAATCACAATTTTGCTGGTTTCAGAATAGTCTTATCACCATAAAAAAATTAGCTTTCTTTAGCTAATTTTTTATATTGTTTTAGAAAATATTCATCAGTCATTCCAGCAATGAAATCAATTACTTTTCTTTCATCACTTGTATTCTCTAAATAATTTTCATTCATATCTTTTAAAAAGTCTTTATAGATAATTGACTTAGTATTTTTGTTTTTAATTTGTTCTAAGAAGTGATCAAATATTTGATAAAAACCATCTTTTAAATATTTTTGAGTATCTTCTGTCATTGATTTGGAATATATGTTTTTATAATTAAATTTTTTTAAATCATTAATAGCTTTATATATTTTAGGTGACATAGATATATAATTTTTATTAATTGAATTTTCTATTATATCTAAAATAATAGTATTAACAATATCTTTATTACTGCTTCCTAAAATATCTTTAATGCTTTTTGGTAAATCCTTTATATCAAATGCGTTAAGTCTAATTGCATCTTCTATATCACGACCTAAATAAGCAATTATATCGCTTATTCTAACAACACATCCTTCTAAAGTCATAGGTATTAAATTTTTAGAAGCATCTTTATTTTTATAACAATCTTCATATTGAGTTAAAAATTCTTCTTTGGTTTTTCTTACTGGTCTATATTCATTTTGAACTAATTCACCATTATGACAAAGAAAAATATCTAGAACTTGAACTGTTAAATTATGACCTTCACCATGATTTTCTACATACATCATATTTCTTACTGATTGAACATTATGCATAAAATAACCTTCATTATGTTTTAAAGATATTTCATTTAAAACAGATTCTCCAAAGTGACCAAATGGTGTATGACCTAAATCATGACCTAAAGCTCCAGCTTCAATTAAATCTTCATTTAATGAAAGAGCTCTTCCAATAGTTCTTGCAACTTTACTAACAAGTTGAACATGTATCATTCTTGTTGAAACATGATCATTATTGGATTTTGTAAATACCTGAGTTTTATTCATATATCTTGAATAATTCATACTATGAATAATTCTATCAATGTCTCTAAAGTATTCAGGCCTAATATCATTTTTATCATAATCATTAAACCTAACTGCATCCTTATTAAAAGAAGCGTACTTTTTATATCCCTTTTCATGTTTTAACATAATTTTTTTTATATTCATGACTACCACCTAAAAAAATTATATCATATTGTTTAAGTATAAAAAATAATACTTGCCATTAAAAGCATTGATTTTACTGACAAGTCAATTGAAAACTTTTTATAAATTTATATAATAATTATAAAGGGATGTGAGTTTGTGGAAAAAAATAAAAAATATTTAATTATTGGTGGTATAGTTCTTTTAATAATTATTGCATTTCTATTTTTATTTAATAAAAATAGAAATGGTAAAAACATATTTAATATAACGAATGAACCTAAATTGAAAATAAAAGAGAGTGAAACAAAAAATATTACATTTACTGATTTTGACAATGGGTTAGTAAAATTGAAATTACCTGAAGGATGGAAAGTTGATGTTCTTGGTGATTGTATTCATTACACAATTAAAGTGTATAATCCAGAAAAACCAATTTATCAGTTTTTCTTTAATATGAAAACTGAAGGTTATAATAAATCAGAAGATGCTAAAAGATGGCAACAAAAATATTATCCAAATAGTATGTTTGCTAAAACTAGTGTAATAGCTACTAAAGATACAGAAGGATTTTATAAAATATTTAATGATCTAGGCACTTTAAATAACACTAGTAAATTTACATTTCCAACATTAACTGACTTTACTGTAACTGATAATTTAGGTAAAGGTAGTTTAGGTGGGGATATGTTAAGAGCAACATTTAAAGATGCCAATGGAAATGAAGGCGAAGGAATTTTTACAGCTTATGTATATGATGTTGGACCATCTTATGTTTATGAAAACATAGTTTCAGGTAAACAAATAGATATACAATACTTGAATGTATATGATGCTATTTTTATTACTGCACCAAAAGATGAACTTATAGAATGGGAAGATACATTAAATACTATATGCTCTTCACTTGATTTTACTGATACATTTATAAATGGATTTTATAAAGAACAAGATGCCGTGATGAAAAACTTTCAACAAATTAGAGAAATAGGAAATCAAATATCAGCTGGTATAATGGATTCTTGGGAAAAGAGAAACAAATCATTTGATATAATGAGTCAAAAGCAAAGTGATGCAACTTTAGGATATGAAAGGGTATATAATACAGATACTGGTGAAATTTATAAAGCTTATAATGGATTTACAGATGACTATGATGGTACTAAATATAAAGCAATAACTGAAGATATGTATACAGAAAAAACTAGTGGTTATATTGAAAAGTAGGTAATTTATGAAAGAAAAAAAATGGATATTTATAGGATTTTCAGTAATTCTAATTATAGTTTTAGTAATGTTAATTTTACCAAAAGATAAAAAGAAAGTAGAAGAAAAGAAAGAAGATAAAAAAGAAATAACTACGTTGGTAGAATTTGCTAAAAAGAATCAAAAAGAAAAACATGAATATAAAAAGTTTATTGGTGGAGAAGTATTAAATGAAGATACAACATTCACTAAATATGCTTTCATTAGCAATAACAAAGCTTATATTTTCTATCCTAATAAATTAAGTTTAGGTGAATTAAGTTATAAAGAGGTTTATACTATACCTAATGAAATAAAAGTAATGACAATTATGCCTAATTATTCACAAGATATTGAATTTTTAACATTTGATGATGAACGATATGAAATATATGATACAACGTATAATATGAACTCTGATGTTACATCAAGACTTGATGGTGCAATATATGATATTAGAAAATCTTATGATAATTCTTATAGTCAATTACATCAAAAGCAAAAAATAGATTATGATTTATTATCAACGTATTTTTATTCTAAAGATAATATTTTATATATGTATGGTGATTCTTTTGATTATAATATTAGTAAAATCGAGGAAATTAT
>CAKONX010000047.1 GCA_934098345.1 uncultured Bacilli bacterium | reverse complement strand
GATATAGCTGATAAAATAAATAGTTTAAATTTAGATGGAGTATATTTATTAAAAGAATCAAAAAGAAATTATCCTTATAAAAATTTACTTTCTCATGTTTTAGGTTATGTTGGAATAGATAACCAAGGACTTTCAGGTATTGAACTTCAATATGATAATTATTTAAAAGGTGAAGATGGATCAATTAAATATTATTCAGATGGCTTTGGAAAAAAATTAGAAAAAGCAACAGTTTATAATTCTCCTCAAAGTGGAATGAATGTTGCTTTAACAATTGATATAAATATTCAAGAAGCAATAGAAAATGAACTTGACAATGTTGTTACTAAGTATAATCCACAACAAGCTTTAATCGTAGTCGCGAATCCTAAAACAGGAGAAATATATGGAATGGCTTCAAGGCCAAATTTTAATCCAAATGAATATACAAAATATAATTTAGAAACAATAAACCGAAATTTACCAATATTTAATACATATGAACCAGGAAGTACTTTTAAAGTTATAACTCTTGCTAGTTCAATTCAAGAAAAAACTATTAATTTATTTGAAGATAAATATTATGATTCAGGTTCTATTAATGTAAGTGGATCAAGAATAAAATGTTGGAAACATGGAGGACATGGAAGTCAAACTTTTTTACAAGTAGTTGAAAACTCTTGTAACCCAGGGTTTGTTATCATGGGTGAAAAACTAGGAAAAGAAAGATTAATGGATTATATAAAAAAATTTGGTTTTGGAGAAAAAACTGGAATAGATTTATCTGGTGAAGAAAATGGAATTCTTTTTGATATTGATAAAATGGGACCAGTTGAAACAGCAACAACGGCTTTTGGTCAAGGTGTATCAGTTACACCTATACAACAAGTAATGGGAGTTTCTGCAGCTATAAATGGTGGTAATTTATATACACCATATTTAGTTTCATCTATAAGCAATGCCAATACATTAGATACAGTTTTAGTTAATAAACCTAAATTAAAAAGAAATATAATAAGTGAAGAATCTTCTAAAATGGTAAGATACGCACTTGAAAGTGTTGTTGCTAAAGGAACAGGAAGAAATGCATATTTAAATGGTTACCGAGTTGGTGGTAAAACAGGAACTGCTCAAAAAGTTAAAGATGGAAGATATATGGATGGAAATTATATTCTTTCATTTATTGGCTTTATGCCAGCAAATGATCCTGAAGTAGTAGTTTATGTAGCAGTTGATAATCCAAAAGGTGTTGTTCAATATGGTGGAACAGTTGCCGCTCCAATTGCTAAAAGGGTCCTAGAATCTTGTGCAAGTGCCTTAAATATCAAAAAAAGTAAAAGTGATATTGAAAGAGAATACGAACTTTGGGACATTAAATATTATGAAGTGCCAAATGTTATAGGTATGACTAAAAAAGAAGCAAGAAATGCAATTGGTATAAATTATCAAATTGAGTATTCGGGAGTAGGAGAAAAGGTTATTTATCAGTCACCTAAAGAAGAAGAATTTGTAAAACAAGGAGAAAAAATAAGATTAATGTTAGGTGATTGAATAAAAACGTAAATATTGCATAAAATAAAAATAAATTAGCACACGCTATTGACAAGTGCTAATTAGGGTGGTAATATATAATTGTAAAAGAAAGGAAGTGTGATTATGTTACCAAGCAAATTATTTTTTGATAATTTCTTTGATGATTTAGAAGCACCTAAAAAATTAGACAAAATGATGAAATGTGACATTTATGAGAAAGAGGGTAAATATAATATTGAAATGGATTTACCAGGCTTCAAAAAAGAAAATATCAATCTAGATTATAAAGATGGATATTTAAAAATATCTGCCGTTAAAGAAGAAAATGAAAACGAAGATAAAAAATATATTCGTCGTGAAAGATCTATCAGTGAATGTGAAAGAGATTTCTATGTTGGTGATATAGATGAATCACTTATTAAAGCTTCTTTCAAAGATGGAATCTTAACAGTAATTGTTCCAAAAGAAGAAGATAAAAAAGAAGAAATTAAACACATTTCAATTGACTAGTGAAGAAACTTCACTAGTTTTTGTTTGATAAAATGTCTATATTTACACATACTAGAAATAAGAATATTTACGGTACAACAAATAAATTGCATAATTGAATAGAATAGGTGTGTAAATTATGATAAAAAAAGGGACTTTAATAATTGCAATTTTATTAATGGCAATAGGATTTGCTGCAATAAGTACAACTTTAATAATAAATGGATCTGCAAAAGTAAGTGAAAATACAGATGACTTTTCAGTTATATTTACGTCAGCTTCATTAGATGGAACGGATGTATATTCATCTGTTATAGATGATACAAAAAAATTATAAATTTTAATACTAAAGATTTAAAAAAAATAAATGATACTTCAGTACTAAATTATGAAGTAACAAATAATTCAAGTAATTATGATGCTGAAGTAAGTGTAAATTGTAAAGTAACAGATAATACAGAAGCAAAATATACCAGTATAAAAAATGAATTTGAAAATAATACAACAAGAGTATTAGCAAAAGAAACATTAAACGGAACATTAATAGTAACATTAGAAAAATCAGCAACCGAAAAAGTAAAAGAAGAATATATATGTACATTAGAATTTAATGCTGTTGAAAGAGATAAATTAGGAAAACATACTCCGGTTATTACTAAAACTGGCGAAAACATTGGAGATGAAGTATGTATAGATGATGAGTGTTTTTATATTTATGGATATGGAAACAATAACATTAAATTGCTTTCTAAATATAATTTATATGTAGGCGGATCTTATGATGGCACAAATTACACTTTATATGGAGAAATTGCAACAGGTTTACAAAATTCTAAAATGATTGGAGCAAATGAAAATTATCCTTACGAAGGTATAATTGAATATTCTAATGATAATCAAAAAGGAACATATTATAATACATATAACGGAAGCCTTGTTGAAAAATATAGGCAAAAGATTACAAGTGATAAATATCCAATTGGAGAAAATGATGTTAGAATATTAACTAAAGATGAACTAACAACTTTAGGTTGTAATTTTTCAACTTTAGTGTGTTCTGGCTATTCATGGGCTTATAGCACATCATTTTGGACTATGACAGTATCTCCATTTACATCTACAGGAGAACATTTATATTATGTAAAAACAGGCTCAACAAATATAGGAATTTATGGTTATCCTGAAAAAACAAACGTTGGAATTAGACCGGTCATAATCATTCCTAAAAATTACATTGAATAATATAGCTTAATTGCTATATTTTTTTTAGGCTACAAATTTGACAAATGTTACCTTTAGTGTTATTATAAACGGCAATTCAAGGGGAGTTGGTTATGAAAGTAAGTAGAAGTATTGGGGGTCTTCTATTATTACTTGTAGCTATATTTTTTACAAATAAATATATAGAAGAGAATACTTATGCGAATCAATCTTCAAATGATGGAATAGTTGCTTATGATTTAACTGATACTAATTTAGATGATTCTTCTGAAGATAAAATAATTACTTATACTAATAAGAATAATTATAGAATATCTTTAAACGAATCAAATGTAGTAGTTAATTGTATTGGAACTGGAAGTAACAAAGAAGATGATGAAGCATTAGTCAAAAAAAACTTGAAGATTTCAGTTTTTTACTCAAAGAATAAAAAGGATAAAGTAAAAGACATTAATGTTGAAAAGGATGAGATGGTATATATTCACGTTTTACCTTTATATGAAGGTAATAAAAAGCCAAAAAATGAAGTAACTTGCAATTATAGTATCAACATCCAAGCAGCTATATAATTTGACTAAAATAAGATATTTTGTTATTATATAGCGCATAAAGTTTTTATGTGAGATGTAAAAACTGTTTAAAGAATAAAGAATAGTTAGGGGTGGTTTAGTGGATGCTAGAAGAAAAAGACATCTAAAAAGATCTTTGAAATTAGCACCATATTTACTAGTTCTTCTTATGTCAGGAGGTTATGTTTTAGTAGAGCATAATATAGATTCTAAAGAGCAAACCAAAATTGAAGAAATAAAAGATGACATAATAGAAGATAATAATGAAAGTATTTCTGAAAATAGCATACCAGCTAAAGAAGAAACTCAAGTAATTGTTAAAGAAGAACCTGTAGAAGAAGAAAGTGTTGAAGAGGTTAAAGAAATTTATAGCAGTGAACTATTAGATTCTGGTTATGAATTTGAAACAATTGACTTTGATACATTAAAGCAAATAAATGATTCTGCAAGTGCTTGGATCAAAATAGATGGAACTAATATTGATTATCCAGTTGTAACTGGTAGTGACAACGAATATTACTTACATCATGATATTGAAGGTAATAAAAGTAAATCTGGGACATTATTTACTGACTCTAGAAATAATCCACTAGATGATGAAAAATTAAATGATATAACATTTATTTATGGTCATCATATGAAAGGTGGTAAAATGCTTGCTCAAATTTGTAACTATAAAGATGAAGAGTTTTATAAAGAACATGATTTTGGAGTTGTATATACTCCAGATGGATATGCTTATAAAATTACACCAGTATCTTGTATAGTTGTAGATGGTAATGATGAAACAGAAACGTTCGTGACTAATTTTGAAAATCAAACAGCTTATATGAATTACATAAAAAAAATAAATGAACAATCAAAAATTGAAACTAATACATATGTTAAACCTGGTGATAAATTACTTGCATTGGGAACTTGTTCTTATGAAACTACAAATTCTCGATGCATAGTATATTTCAAAATGGAAAAACAATATACAAATATAAATCAAATAGAAAATAATGTTGAAAAAACATTAAATAGATAAGGATGGTAAAATATGAAAAAAGCAATTAAAAATTTAAAACTATTTGGAGCATCACTTGGACTTGCTGCATCACTTGCTACTGTTGCACCTATGAGTGTTTACGCAGAGGAAGAAGAAATTTTATTTGAGGAAACTCAAGATGAACATACTGAAACTGACTTAAATAATGAAAATCCTGATAATACAAAACAAGAAGAAACAACTGAAGAAGAAAATAAAGGAAATCAAAATACTGTAGATGAATCTAACTGGAATCCTGATGAAAATCCAACTGAAGGAAATAATATTCCAGATACTGTTCAAACTGAAGCAGAAAGAAAAGGAATAACTCCTCCACCAAAAAAAGATGATGAGCCTCCAAAAGAGGAAGAAAAAAAAGAAGAACCAAATAAAGAAGAACCTCAAATTCAAACTGAAACAAAACAAGAAGTTGTAGAAACAGTGGTTGTTATTAAACCAATTCCTAAAACAGGAGATGCTAGAAAATATGTTATAGCAACAATTGGTGGATTTATAATTGCTGCATCATTTGGAGCAGGATATAGATTTTATCAAAATCGCCAAGATAATAAATTTGAAGATGAATTCTATTCATTAGAAGAAGAAGAAAAAGAATTATCTAAAAAAAGAAAATAATACATTAAACAAACACAATAAAGTGTTTGTTTTTTTTTAATAAAGTAATATTGTTTTGAATATAATTATTATGAAAAGTTTATGTAAAGTAAATGTAATAATATATTTTATAAAATGAAATATATTGTATAATAACATTAATGGTGGTGATTTTATGCTAATTTTAGCAAAATCAATCTTAGGTTTAACTTTAGGTTTTGTTTTATCTATAGTAGTTGGCCTTATGATAATACCTGTTTTAAGAAAACTAAAAGCAGGACAAACAGTAAGTAATTTAATCAATAAAAGACATCAATTAAAAAATGGAACACCTACAATTGGAGGACTTATATTTATAATTCCACCAATTGTAACAATGTTACTTTTATATTTAAAAGGTAGTATAGCTATTTCAACTAATTTAATAATTGTCTTATTTGTATTTATTGCTTATGCAATATTAGGATTTATTGATGATTATTTAAAAATTAAATATCATAATAATAAAGGACTTTCAACATTAACAAAGCTTATTTTCCAAGTATTCATAGCAGTTGTATTCTATACAATATATAAATATAATGGAGGATCAACTACATTAGAAGTTACTTTATTAGGTATTAAATGGGAATTAGGATTTTTTTATGGAATATTTATTCTATTTGTTCTTGTTGGAACAACTAATGCAGTAAATATAACTGATGGATTAGATGGCTTATGTGGAGGCCTTTCAGTAATGGCATTTTTAGCATATGGAGTTATTTCATGGGGTAGCAATTGGATAAGTGGATATGATGGAATGGCAATATTTGCATTTGTTCTAGTAGGTTCAATCATGGGATTCTTACTTTTCAACACTCATCCAGCTAGAGTATTCATGGGTGATACTGGATCTTTAGCATTAGGTGGAGCGCTTGCAAGTATTGCAATACTTACTCATCATGAAATATCTTTAGTTATAATAGGTGGAGTATTTGTAATAGAAACTTTATCTAGTTTTATTCAAATAATAGCAATTAGAAAATTTAATAAAAAAGTATTTTTAAAAGCACCGCTTCATCATCATTTTGAAGAATTAGGATGGAGTGAAACTGATATTGTTAAAGTATTCTGGGTAGCTGGATTTTTACTTGCAATGTTTGGTGTTATTTATGGAGTATGGTTGTAATACTCCTTTTTATTTTTCATAAAATGTATTATGAATAGAAAATTAATAATAACAATAATAACAATTTTTTTAACATTTTTTGGAATTATAATGGTTGCATCATCTTCAAGTATATGGGCCAGTTATAAATTCAATAATCCATATAAATATATGTTACACCAATTACTATTCGCTTTTATTGGTTTTCTTTTAATGTATATATGTAGTAAAACAGATTTTAAATTATATAAAAAACATGCTAATAAAATACTAATTGGCTCATTTATCTTACTGATACTTGTACTTATTCCTGGAATTGGTATTGTTAGAAATGGAAGTAGAAGTTGGTTTGGAATAGGTCCATTTGGTATACAACCAAGTGAAATTGCTAAAATAGCTATGATTATATTTGTGTCTAAATACTTATCTAAATATAATGATTATATGGATAATATAAAAGAATACTCATTACCAATACTTTTTCTAGTTCTATTTTGTTTTTTACTAATATTACTTGAACCTGATTTCGGTAGTGGAGCTATATTAGTATTATCATTAGTTGCATTAATTTTTACTTCTAAAATAAAAGTGTCTTTCTTTGTAAAAATAGGTTTTGTTGGAGTATTAGGAGTAGTTGGTCTTATTATTGCAGCACCTTATCGTATAGCAAGAATACTTGCATATTTAAATCCTTGGAGTGATCCTTTAGGAAGTGGATTTCAAATAATTCAAAGTTTATATGCAATAGGTCCAGGTGGTTTATTTGGTCTTGGTTTAGGTAATTCAATTCAAAAACATTTTTATTTACCTGAACCTCAAACAGATTTTATATTCGCTATAATTTCTGAAGAATTAGGATTTGTTGGAATACTTATTATAGCAAGTTGTTATATAGTTTTATTTTATAATGTAATTAAAATATCTTTAGAAACAAAAGACTTATTTGGTAAATATTTATCATTTGGTCTAATACTTGAACTTATTTTACAAACTTTATTAAACTTACTTGTTGTAGTTGGTCTTATTCCAGTTACTGGAGTAACGCTTCCTTTTTTAAGTTATGGAGGTTCTAGTTTACTAACTTGTTTAATCATGATCGGGATTATTCTAAATATTGCTAAAAATAAATAAAAATATTATAATTTTTCTTGGAGATGTAACTTATGCAACTGATAGATAAAATAAAAGAAGAATTAAAAAATGAAATTTACCATGATAGATATGATTGCTTTTTTGAATTAATAAATTCATTAGATATAGACTTTTTAGATAATTTAATAGAATTAATGCAAGAAAGACTTAATTTAAGTAAAGATGAATGTTATAAAGTACTTCAAAATAAAAATACTTTAAAAGAATTAAAAATTAAAGTGTTTGATTTAGCATATGAATGTATTGATAATCATAAATCTTTAGGAAGTGGAGTAAGTGAATACAAATTTAGTAAATCTGCTTTTATATCACATTCTTTAGAAGAAGCAAGATTATGTAGTTTAATGGCTAAAAAAGCGAATCTAGATACAGATAAAGCTTTTAAAATGGGTTTGCTTCATGATTATGGAAGGAAATATGATCATGGTGGATTACATATAACTTTAGGTTTTAAAGAACTTTTTTCATTAGGTTATATTACTGAATCAATTGGCTGTCTTACACATTCATTTTTAAACGATAATTACTTTGCATGCTATAATCCAACTGATAAATATAAAGTAGATGATGATTTAAATATTATTTATATAAAAGAATCAGTTAAAGAAAATGAAGTATATAAATTTCTTTCAACATATACTTATACTGATTATGATAGAATATTAAACTTAGCTGATTTAATGGCATCAGCAAATGGAGTAATAACTCCAGAAGAAAGAATTTTAGATATTGAAAAAAGAAGAAAAATGACTGGTAACCAAAGAAAATTCTTTATTAAAGAATTATCTGAAACAATTTATTGGTATTTAAATAAAATAGGCATATCTGATGAATTAATTAGTTTAAATGATTTTGAATCTTTATCAAATCTACTATATAAAAGTATTTACTCTAAAGAAGACGTATTAAGACTTATAAAAAAATAAGTCTTTTTAAATGAAATGGTTTACACGATTTTACAATGTACTTATTTCTTTTCAATTATAAAAATAAAAACTATGTTACAATTTATATATAAATAAGAGAATAGAGGTAAAGAGATGAAAAAGAAAGCAAGTATAGTAATTGCTATACTATTATTAGCAATAGGATTTGCTGCCGTATCAACAACATTGATAATAAACGGAAGTGCAAAAGTAAGTGA
>CAKONX010000046.1 GCA_934098345.1 uncultured Bacilli bacterium | reverse complement strand
GTTAAAGCTAGTTCTTTAACGGAATAAATATTCATATTGTTAAGTCTTTTTTCTAGATTAGCACCAATTCCCCACATTTTAGATAAAGGTTTAATATTCCATAATTTTGTTTTGACATCATCATAAGTCCATTTAGCAATATTATCTTTTGTATGTTTAGCTTCGATATCCATACTAATCTTGGCAAGTAACATATTAGGTCCAATTCCAGCTGTTCCAACAAGACCAGTAGTTTTCTTTATATCATTTAAAATAGTTAAAGCTAGTTCATAATCAGTCATATTATACATTTTTAAATAATTAGTTACATCTAAAAAACATTCATCGATTGAATATACATGTAAGTCTTCCTTAGCAACATATTTTAAGTAAATACTAATTACTTCTTTACTTTTTCGTTGATATAAACTCATTCTTGGTGGAACTTTCACATATGTTATATTTTTAGGAATATCATAGACTCTAACACGACCAGGAATCCCTTGACTTTTTAAAAATGGAGTTACAGCAAGGGTAATTGCTCCTTTTTGTTCAGGATTACATACGATTAATGGAGTAGTGTAAGGATCTAACCCTCTTTCTACACATTCAACAAAGGCAAAAAAACTTTTTAAATCAATACACATAATATTTCTATTTTGATGATTATTATCCATATTTATCCCTCAAATTAATTATAAAACATTTGTTCTATATAGTCAACATTGTTATTGAAAAGTATATAAATTTATTTTATAATTAATGATAGATATTATAGGAAGGGTGATTGTTATAAAGTGTGTTAACTGCAAACAAACTATACCAGAGACTTCTAAGGTTTGTCCTTATTGTAAAAATGATCCAAATATAGAAGTTATTAATGTAACTGATTTTGGTGAAATTAATGAAAATAATTATGCAAATGATGATCGATTTGATATAAAAACATATATTAAAGAACCAAAAAACAAAAAAAATGTTTTGCTTATTTTCAGCACTATTTTAGTAGTTTTTATTATTTTAGTTATTTTAATATTTATGCTTACAAGACCTAAGAAAGATAATTCATATAAATACTTTACTGGTGTAGTAAATAAAATACATGATTATTTAAGTGAAGAATATTTTAGTAATTCAAGTGTTAAAAGTGGAGATTATAGTTTAGAACTAGATTTAAGCAATTATAAAACTAAATTTGAAGGAAGTTATTCATTAGATGCTAAATCACGTGTTTTAACTATTGATGGACATATGAGAGATCCTAAAGAAGATGAAGGCGGAATAGTTTTAGAAAGTAAAGAATTTACGTATGAATTATATAGTAATCTAAATAATGTATATTTTAAATCAAAAGAATTTTATAATGATGATTATATTCTTTTCCCAATAGAAGATAATGTTGGATTCTTAAAATCTAAAAAATATGATATGAATTCTATACTTGATGGAGTAAGTGATGCGGTTAATGCAGCATTAAAACAATTATCTTATAAAAAAGAATCTACAACTATTAATTATAGAGGAGATAACACAAATACTAAGAAAGTTTATATTGAATTAAATAATGCTAATCTTCGTGAATTTTATAATACTTTCTATGATACTTTAATAGATGATTCAAACTTTATTAATGAACTTGTACGTGTAACAGAAAAACGTGAAAACGAAATAACAGAAACTTTAGAAAATTATAAAAAGACTCAAGATTTCAAATATAATACAGAAAATGAAACATCTAATAAATTGGCAATTTATTATACTGGTAAAAAAATAATAAGAATAAGTTTAGAGTACGGAGAAAATATATATGATTTTGATATAGGTGATACTAAATATTATTTTAAAGAATATAAAAATAGTGAAGAAATATTAAATGTTGATTTTACAAGTGTAGAAAAACAAGTACAAGATATTATTAATAAAACATATGAAATAAATTATAAAAAAGGTGAGTTATCAGGAACTATAACTTTAAAATTAGTTACTAATACAAAACCAAAAGTAAAAAAAGTAGAAATAGAAAAATATAAATCAGTTCGTGAATTTACTGATGAAGATTTAACTCAAATAAAAACAAATATGTCATACTATGGAGATAAATTACCTGATTTAATTCAAAAGTTATTTGATTCTTTTGATTATCGTTGTAAAGAGTCTTTAGAATGTATTTGTGAAACTGGAAGTGATAAATGTTCATGTGCTTATAATGGCGGAATGATCACTTGTAAAAAAGAAGATGTAAAAAAATAGTATTGAAAAACTAATTTAAATAGTATATATTTAATGTAGGTTAAAATAGAAAGGGAAGTTTATATGAGATGTAATTCGTGTGGAAATGAAATTCCAAACGGCTCAAAAATGTGTCCATTTTGTAACGCTGTAATTGAAGATGGAACACAAAATTTTAATGAAAGTGAGAATTTAAATACAGCAAATGATGTTGTTAATGCAAATCAAAGTACAACAAATGCAGTTGATACAAATCAAAATACAGTAAATGCGGTTAATACAAATCAAAGT
Organism: uncultured Bacilli bacterium; assembly: GCA_934098345.1. GTDB lineage: Bacteria > Bacillota_I > Bacilli_A > RF39 > UBA660 > CAG-582. The sequence goes on along the minus strand of CAKONX010000046.1, from coordinate 6,514 downwards.
ACAACAAATGCGGTTAATGGGGAAAATTTAGGTAATGTAGAAAATGAATTGCCTATAGCAAATGAAGAAATTGAAAGAGTTAATAATTTAAATCCAGGAGATTATATAGAAGGGGCAACTCCGGAGTTACCAAATGCAGAGCCTAAAAGCAAAAGAGGACTTATAATTGGTATAATTGCTGGAGTAATAGCTTTAGTTGTTATTTTACTTGCAGTTTTCTTCTATATGTCACAATTTAAAAGTGCCGATAAACGTATAACTAATGTAGTTAATAAAGCTTTTTCAGAACTTAAATTCAATAATGATAATTTAGAAAAAGCAAGTGGAAACATGAACGTTGATGGTAAAGTATCAGTAGGAAGTACTTCTTACAGTGCATCATTTGATGTTAAATATGGAGTTGATATGTTAGAAAAGTTAATGAATTTTAACATAACTCTAAATAATTTAAATGTAGGTATGGAATTACTTGATGAGCCATTACATGTTAACACTTATATAGCAGATTCTAAAGTTTATGCTTTATTTAGTAACTTCTATGATAAGTATGTTTATACTAATGTTGATGGTATGGATGAAATATTTAATGTTGTTGAACAAAATGACATTGATTATAAAGTAGTAGTTGATGGCTTTAAAGAAGCAATGATTGCTGGATTAAAAAGTGCTGATAAAAAACAAAATTTAAAAGGAATGAATAATGTTATTAAAATTGAATTAACTGAAAGTAATCAAAAGAAAATTACTGAAGCAGCTAAGAAATCAGCTTTAAATAATGATAAATTCTTGACTGAATTAACTAAATTAACTGGAAAAGATATTAAAACTTTAAAAAGTGAACTTGAAAATGAAAATGTAACTGAGAACATAAAAGATACTAAGGGTTATATTGAACTAGTTACTAATTTCTTTGGAAGTGAATTAATTGAATTAAATGTTAAAACAGAAGAAATTGAACTTAATGTAAAAGATAAAATTGTTTCATTTAAATTAATTCAAGATTCTAAAACTATTGGTGAAGGAAAAATAAATCTAGAAACTAAGAAAAATGCTAAAACTAAAGATACAACAATGAAAATAGAAATGACTATTTATGTTGGAAATCAAGCTTATAGTGTTGACTTAAATGTAAAAGTTTCTGATGATGTAAATCCTTCAGTAGAAAAAACAGACTTAAAAAATTCTGTAAATATTGAAAACATGAGTCAAGATGATATGTTAACTATATATGATAAAGTTTCAAAATTTGGAAAACTTGGAGTATTTATTTCACAATATTTAACTGGCCAATCAAATGTTACAGATAATAATTCTATAATAGCTGCTGAATAGAAACATTTAGAATTGCATAAGCAAGATATATTTCTTGCTTTTTTCTTGCAATGAAATTAAAATTAATTTAGGTGATATTATGTATGCTAATGTTTTAATACAATATGGAGTAAAATCACTTGATAAAGTTTTTACTTATCATGTACCAGATAATTTAAAAGATAGAGTTGTTGTTGGGTTAAGAGTAAGTGTTCCTTTTAATAAAAGAAAAATAAATGGCTTTGTTATGTCTTTAACTGATCATGTTGAATCAGAATTTGAAATTCTTGATATTATTGATGTTATTAATGAAGAATTTAAACTTAATGATGAACTTTTAAAAATGGGAGAGTATTTAAAAGAAAAAACATTATGTTCACTCATAAGTGCATATCAAACAATGCTTCCTACAGCTTTAAAGGTTGATAATGAAAAAACAGATTATTCAATTTATCAAAGTTATGTATTAATTAAAGATAAAGAAAAAGCTTTAGAAGAAATAAAAAATAATAAAAGAGCATTAAAACAAGTAGAAACTTTAAAAAATATATTAGAAAAAGAAAGAGTAGATAGAAAGGAAATTGATACTTCTATTTTAAATGCTCTTATAAAAAAAGAACTTGTATATATTGAAAAAGAAAATATTTATAGAATAAATCCTGATAAAAAAAACTTAAAAGAAAAAGTATTAACTAATGAACAAATGAATGCTTTCAATAGCGTAGTTTCATCATTCAATAAACATGAAGTTTTTTTACTCCATGGTATAACTGGATCAGGTAAAACAGAAGTATATATAAAATTAGTTGAGAATGTAATAAAAATTGGTAAGACAGTTATTGTAATGGTTCCAGAGATTACTTTGACAACTCAAATAGTAAAAAGATTTTATGAAACTTTTGGATCAAGTGTTGCAATATTTCATTCAGGTTTAAGTGATGGAGAAAAATATGATGAATATAGTAAGATATTAAAAGGAGAAGCGAGTATTGTTGTTGGAACTCGTTCATCAATATTTGTACCACTTAAAAATATTGGTTTAATAATTATCGATGAAGAACATACAAGTTCATATAAACAAGAGAATAATCCTAGATATCATGCTGTTGATATGGCTATTTTTAGAGCAAAATATCATAATTGTCCAATTGTTTTAGGTTCTGCTACTCCAAGACTTGAGTCTATGGCAAGAGCTAAAAAAGGGGTATATAAGTATTTAACTTTAAAAAACAGAGTTGGAGATGCTAAATTACCTAAAATTGAACTTATTGATTTGTCAGCTTCTTATAAAAATGGGGGAAGTATTTTATCAACAGATTTACAAGTTAAAATTATGTCACGTTTAGAAAATCATGAACAAGTTATGCTTCTTTTAAATAGAAGAGGGTATTCAACTATTATTACTTGTGCTTCGTGTGGTTATACATATAAATGTCCTCATTGTGATATAACGTTAACTTACCATAAAAGCAGTAATAGTTTAAGATGCCATTATTGTGGATTTACTAAAATTATGAATGATATATGTCCTGAATGCCATGAAAAAGCAATAAAAACATATGGATATGGAACAGAACAAATAGAAAAATATATTCGTGAACTATATCCAAGTTATAGAGTTGTTAGAATGGATACTGATACTACAAGTAGAAAAGGTAGCCAAGAAAAATTAATTAATGCAATTGAAAATCATGAATATGATATTATTATTGGAACACAAATGATTTCTAAAGGTTTAAATTTTCCAAAAGTAACTTTAGTTGGTGTAATTAATGCTGATGAATCATTAAATATTCCTGATTTTAGAAGTGGAGAAAATACGTTTAACTTACTTCATCAAGTTTCTGGAAGAGCAGGAAGAAGTACTAGTAATGGAGAAGTAGTTATCCAAACATTTAATCCTTTAAATAAGACTTTAAATTATGTTTTAAATAATGACTATTTAGGTAATTATGAATATGAGATGAATATAAGAAAAATTTTAAAATACCCTCCATATTATTATTTAGTAAGTTTAAAAGTCATTAGCAGTGATTATAATAAAGCTAGTATGGAAGCAAATAAAGTTGTTAATTATTTAAAGAAAAATTTAAGTGATGATACAATTATTTTGGGCCCAACAACAGCAGCTATCTTTAAACTTAATAATAATTATCGTTTTCAAATATTAATAAAATATCGAATTGACAAAAATTTAACTAGAGTATTAAAAGAAATTGATGAACAATATATTTTTAATAAAGATACATATTTGGAAATAGATGTGGATCCAATAAGAATATAATGCCTTGACTTTTATTCTCAGTAGTATATAATTATTTTCACGGAAGTGAGTATATGAGTAGATTTAAATTTATAGGTGAATATAAAAGTGATGGTAAAGTTTGTAATATTTATAAAGATAAAGTTACAGGCATTTATTATAAAATAGATGATGGGGTTGTAAAAAGAGTTTTTAGTGATGATGTAAAAATTGCTGAAAAAGTAATCGACCGTAAAAAGGAAAAAATAAGCAAAAAGGAAATTGGTATTTTAACATTTGCTGCAGTGTTTACATCAGTAGTATTTGTTGAGTTATCAAGTATACTTCATGGTAATGTTGATACATTAGATAATAAAAAAATAGAAAAATATGAAACTGTTTCAGATTATTCTTTAATAAATGGAAGCAGAAAAGCTCATTTAACAGAAGCAATGAAACAAAATAATACAATAAAAGATGATTTGCTTGTGGGTTATATAGATGCTTTAGCAGACTTAAATATAAGTGAGTTTGATTTTGTCGTTATTGCATCAAATTTTAAAAACTATGATTTCAAGAATTCTGAAATAACAGTTTCGAGTTTAAATGATATATTTCATTTAAATGACCACGGTTTCGTTGCTAGTGAACTTTATAGTTATGTTCATAAAAGCAAAAATGATCAAAAATTTAGTACAATTTCAAATATATTTGCAGGAGATACAGATATATTAGAAAGACTTTTTAATAGAGAATGTTTAGATGATTTAATAGCTGAAAAAATTGGTGCTAAAGTTTCAATAGCTGAGATTTTAGAAAATGAAGATGTTAAAAAATATATAAGTAAAAATGAAGAAAAATATAAGTATTTTTCAGGAAAATTACAAAATAATATTTTTAATAAATTTATTTGTTTAAATATTGATGATGAATATAATTCTTATCTTTATAATGAAAATGGTTCATTAAAAAATGTCACTTATGACTATTATAAATTTGAACTTATGAAACAAATATATAAACATGAAAATCTAGATTATAAAAATGAGTTTGACAGAAAATTAGTGTATTTTTATGCAACAGCTAATTTAAATGGAGTATTTTTTTCTGACCCCGTGGAAGAAATACTTTATGGATCGTTTTTATCAAATGATGAAAATTATTTGAATGGGACCGATTTATATACATTCTTATCTAATTATGAATTTGATTATGAAAAATTAGTTAGTTTATCCGATCTTTCGTATTATTCGGAGGCATTACCTTTACTTCAAGAAGTAAATTTATGTTTGAAAGAAGAGGTAAATGCTGGTAATCTAAGTAAATTACATTATTTAGAATTTATAAAATATGTTACTACTAATTTACAGATAAATGATTATGATGATTTCAAAACTTTTTGGGATGCCAATAAAAAAGATGAATCTATTGATGACTTTAAATTAGATTTAAAAAAAGGTTGTAATCTGTAGGTAGTTATATTATAATTTACTTATAAAGTTATAAAAGTGATGACTGGTGTGGAAAGCCAAGAGCTATATAGATATACAAGAGTTCAAAGTATGGTGGGACAGCGGATAATTTTTTCGCCCATATGTTTATTTGAACTCTTTTTTTAATGAAAGGTGTGATATAATGCGTGTGTTTATTGGATGTTCTTCATATAATTCAATAAATCTAAAATATAAGGAACTTGCTCAAAACGTGTCAGAATTACTGGCAAGACGAGGGGATAAGCTTGTGTTTGGTGGAACTGATGCAGGAATGATGAGTAAATGTTTTCAAACATTTAGGTATTATGGTTGTAAAGTAAAAGCAGTAAGTGATGTTAAATATATAGATGATTTAAAAGGAATGGATTATGATAGAGAAACTGTAACTCCAACTACTTTTGAAAGATGTAAAGAATTATATTTATCAAGTGAGTTAATAGTTATTTTGCCTGGAGGACTTGGAACATTATCAGAAATATTTGGAATGATCGAAGAAAAAAGGACAAGAGAAGATAAGAAAGATATAATTATATTTAACTATGAAGGATATTATGATGATATTTTAAATCAAATAAAACAAGAACAAGAAGAAGGCTTCATAGGTGATGATTTAAGTAAATTAATTATTATTATAAATTCACTAGATGAATTAAAAGAATATTTAGAAAGAAGGAATTAAAATGGCAAAAACAATGGATGAATTAGTTAACTTTTCAAAACAATATGGATTTATATTTCAAGGAAGTGAGATTTATGGAGGTCTTGCAAATTCATGGGATTACGGTCCTTTAGGAAGAGAACTTAAAAATAATATAAAAAATGCATGGTGGAAAAAATTCATTCAAGAAAATAATCATGTAGATTATAGAAATTATGGTCTTGATTCTGCTATACTTATGAATCCTGAAGTTTGGGTTGCAAGTGGACATGTAGCTTCTTTTGCAGATCCTTTAATTGATTGTAAAAAATGTAAGAGTCGTGAAAGAGCAGATAAATTAATAGAAGAATTTACTAAAGGTGCAGAAACTGGTGATGGATGGGATAATGAAAAATTAGAAAACTTCATTAAAGAAAATCATGTACCGTGTCCAAAATGCGGTTCAAGTGATTTTACTCCTATTAGAAAGTTTAATCTTTTATTTGAAACTCATATAGGTGTTACAGAAGATGCTAAAAGCAAAGTATATTTAAGAGGTGAAACAGCTCAAGGAATATTCGTAAACTTCTTAAATGTACAAAGAAGTATGCGTGCTAAAGTACCTTTTGGAATTGGTCAAATAGGTAAAAGTTTTAGAAATGAAATAACTCCAGGAAACTTTATATTTAGAGTAAGAGAGTTTGAACAAATGGAACTTGAATTCTTCTGTAAACCTGATACTGATCTTGAATGGTTTGCTTTTTGGAAAAAATATTGTTTAGACTTTTTAGGTGAACTTGGTCTTAATGGTGAAAATTTAAGATATAGAGA
>CAKONX010000045.1 GCA_934098345.1 uncultured Bacilli bacterium | reverse complement strand
CCGAACAGAGAAGTTAAGCACTAATACGCCGACGATAGTGTAAGCGAAAATAGGGAGTTGCAAACTATTTTTTTTTTTGCATTTTTTATTGATATTATGTATAAAAATGTTATTATATATGTAGAGAGGAGTTTTATATATGGTAAAAGAAAGAAGTATTCCAATGGCTGTTATTTTATATTTTGTTACATGTGGTATATATTACTTATATTATTTATCAGTTGCTACAACTGATGTTGACATTGTATCAAATAACCCACAAAAAAGAAGTGGAGGTACTGTAGTACTTTTAACTATTCTTACATGTGGATTATATGGAATTTATTGGTGGTATAAGCAAGGTGAATTTATGGAAAAAGCAAATAATGAATCTGGCGTTGCATCATCATCAAACTCAGTTCTATATTTATTATTAGCGTTATTTGGCTTTTCAATAATTAATGTAGTTTTATTACAATCAGATTTAAACAAATATGCAAACAAAAATTAATCATTGTTTAATTTAAAATGAACTATTATAATAATATTAGTTCTTTTTTTATTTGGAGGAATATGCATGAGTAAAAAGCAAGAAATTAGTTCTTTAATTATATTTATTTTAATAATTTTAGTTACTTATTTAATATATTATTTATTTACTGGCAATGGAATTCCATGTATATTCAAAAAACTAACTGGATTATATTGTCCAGGTTGTGGAATAACTAGAATGTTTTTAAGTTTGCTTAGACTTGATATATATCAGGCATTTAGATATAACCCATTAGTTTTTATATTATTAGTTTCATACATATTTTTTACAATTATTGATTTGGTAAAATATAGTAAAACTAATAAACATTTAAAGATAAGTAATAAGATATATTGGACTTTACTAATTTTAGTTTTTTGCTTTGCAATTTTGAGAAATATTCCTCTTTTTTCATTTTTAGTACCTACTGTTGTAAATTAACTATAAAATACTGAAAATAGTATTGATATAAATATTTTTTTGTTGCTATAATTAGATAGGTGATAAGAATGGATTATAAATATACATCAAGAAGCGAATTAGATACAATGGAGTTAGCTGAAAATATTGAATCAGAAAAATTTCCAGGAATGATAATCTGTTTAGATGGTGAATTGGGCAGTGGAAAAACTGTATTTGTAAAAGGATTTGCAAAATCATTAGGAATTTCAGAAAATATTACAAGTCCAACATTTAACATCGTTAAAGAATATGAAAATGGTGAAATGAAACTAAACCATATGGATGTTTATAGATTAGAAGAAACTGATGAAACAATAGCTTTTAATGACTATTTTAAAGAAAATGCAGTTACTATAATTGAATGGTCAGAATTAATTGAAGATAAATTACCTAATGAAAGACTTGATATTAAATTTAAGGTTATAGATGAAAATACTCGTGTATTAGTATTGAAACCTTATGGACAAAAATATGAAGATTTAGTAAATTATGTTTTATAAAATACCTTAATTAAGGTGTTTTTTTTTTGATAATTTGCTATAATAACAAGCGGAAGTGATAAAATGTATTCATTGTTTATTGATACGCATGATACTGATTTAGTAATAGCTTTATATAAGGATAAAAAAATAATTGATAAAGAAATTAGAGAATCTTTAAGAAATCATTCTGATTATACTATGCCAATTATAGATAATATTATAAAAAGAAATAATTTAACAGTTAATTCAATAAATGAAATATTGGTAATTACCGGTCCAGGATCTTTTACTGGAGTTAGAATAGGAGTAACTATTGCTAAAATGCTTGCTTATACTCTGGATATTCCAATAAAGCAAATGGATTCTATTACAATGTATGGAGTAAGTGATATAAATACAGAAAAGAAATTAGTGTTAATTCATGATGTAAAAGGTTCATATGGTGGGGTATTTGTTAATAATGAGCTAAAAGGTGAATTATTTTACAAATCGAATTCAGAAATGGAAGAATTTATTAAACAAAATGATATCAAAACCATTGTTGAAAACAAGATAGATTTCAACAAAATAATTGAACAATTTGATAAAATACAACCAACTTTATCTCATTTAGTAAATCCAGTTTATGTAAAAGTAATTGAGGCTTTAAAATGATAAGAGAAATGTCCTTAAAAGATTTAAAAGAAATAAATGAAATTGGAAGTCAAATTAAAGATAATTTTGTTTTAAATTATAATTTGGAAGAATATAAAAACATGAAATGGTTAAAAGTTTATGTTTATGAAGAAGCATTTAAAATATTAGGTTTTATTGTTATTGCTAAAAATTATGAAAACATTGATATTTATGCTATAGCAGTTGAAAGTAATTTTAAGAAAAAAGGTATAGGTTCAAAATTATTAGAGTATATAATTAATAATGAAGATTATGAAACTATAACATTAGAAGTAAGAAGTAAAAATATAGCAGCAATAAACCTTTATACCAAATATAATTTTGAAATAGTAAATACTAGAAAAAAATATTATGATAATGATGATGCATTAGTAATGCAGTATAAAAATAGTAAAGGAAGTATATAGATGAAAGATGTTTATATATTAGGAATTGAATCAAGTTGTGATGAGACAAGTATGTCGATAGTGAAAAATGGTGTAGAAGAAATAGCAACAACAGTTTTTACTCAAATGGATACACATGCTTTATATGGAGGAGTTGTACCTGAGATAGCATCAAGAATGCATACAGAGGCTATAACTTTAGTATTAGAAGATTTATTATCAAAAACTAATTTAACAGTTAAAGATGTAGATGCGATAGCTGTAACATATGCTCCAGGGTTACTTGGAAGTCTTTTAGTGGGTGTAGAAGCAGCAAAAGTGTTATCTCTTGTATACAATAAACCTTTAATTGCAACACATCACATAGCAGGACATATTTATGCCAATAATTTAGTTAAAAGATTAGAGTTTCCTTTACTTGGTATTGTTGTAAGTGGAGGACATACTGAACTAGTTATTATGAAAGATGATTATCAATTTGAGGTAATAGGAACAACTTTGGATGATGCTATAGGTGAATGCTTTGATAAAGTTGCTAGAGTTCTTGATTTACCATATCCTGGCGGACCAAATGTTGAAAAGTATGCTGAAAAAGGAACAAACACTTATAGTTTACCAATTCCTATGGATAATGATTCTCTTGATTTTTCATTCAGTGGTTTAAAAAGTGCTGTTATTAATTTAAATCATAATGAAAAAATGAGAGGAAATGAAGTAAGAAAATATGATTTAGCTTGTTCATTTCAAACAGTTGCAGTTGATCAAATAGTAAGAAAAACACGTTTAGCATTAGAAAAATATGACTTAAAAAGAGTTATTGTTGCTGGTGGAGTAAGTGCGAATAAGTATTTGCGTTCTGAAATAGAAAAACTAACAAAAGAAAAGAACGTAGAACTTACTATTCCTCCAATGAAATACTGTACTGATAATGCTACAATGATAGCCGCAGCTGCATATTATCAATACATAAAAAATGACTTTTCTGACCTTTCTTTAAAAGCCAAAAGTCAAGAATACTTTTTTAATAAATAAGATATAAAATCTTATTTTTTTATGGTATAATTTAAATACATTATAAGAGAATAGGATGGGGAATACTAATGAAAACACTTAGTGATAAAGAGCTAGAAATTTTAAATAATTACTTTAATGCAACAAACTATCTTGCTGTTGGGCAACTATACTTATTAAATAACCCACTTTTAAAAGAACCTTTAACTATGAGTGATGTTAAACCTAGAGTAGTTGGACATTTTGGAACACTTCCAGGAAGTAATTTTATATTTACACATTTAAATAGAGTTATAACAAAATATGATTTAAACATGATTTATTTTGTTGGGCCTGGACATGGAGGTCAAGTTGCTGTTACTAATGCTTATTTAGATGGAACATATACTGAAGTTTATCCAAATATTACACAAGATGAAAAAGGTTTAAAAAAGCTGTTTAAACAATTTTCTTTCCCAGGAGGTGTATCGAGTCACGTTGCACCAGAAACTCCAGGAAGCATACATGAAGGTGGAGAACTTGGATATTCTCTAATTCATGCTTTTGGTGCTGTTTTAGATAATCCAGATTTAATTGCTGTATCAATAGTAGGTGATGGCGAAGCAGAAACTGGTCCTCTTGCTACTTCATGGAATATAAATAAATTTATAAATCCAAATACGGATGGAGTTGTTTTACCAATTGTACATTTAAATGGTTATAAAATATCTAATCCAACAGTTTTATCAAGAATGAGTTATGAAGAAATAAATTCATTATTTAAAGGATATGGATGGGAAGTTTACTTCGTTGAAGATGAAAATAATACAATATCAGAAATGCAAGAGAAAATGGCTTCAACAATGGATAAAGTAATTATTAGAATAAAAGAAATTAAAGAATCATTTAAAGAAAAAGATGAAATAACTTATGCTAAATGGCCAATGATTATATTACGTACTAAAAAAGGATGGACTGGACCTAAAGAAACTGAAGGTAGTTTTAAAGCTCATCAAGTACCAATTGAAATAACTGATGAATCAAAATTAGAAGAACTAAATGAGTGGTTAATGAGCTATCACCCTGAAAGAATATTTAATGAAGATGGAACAATAAAAAGTGAAATCACATCATTTTTACCAGTTGGTAATAAAAGAATGAGTGCAAATCCTATTTGTAATGGAGGTCTTTTATTAAAAGATATAAAAACACCAGATATTAAGGAGTATATGCTTGACTGCCACCATGGCGATATAGATAGTCGTGATATGTATAATTTAGGCGCTTACTTAAGAGATGTTATTAGATTAAACGAAAGTAATCATAACTTTAGAATTTTTGGACCAGATGAAGCAATGAGTAATCGTTTAAATCAAGTTTTTGAAGCAACTGACAGACAATGGTTAATGCCAATAGGTGAAAAAGATGAACATGTAAAACCTTATGGAAGAGTATTTGATTCATATCTTTCAGAACATTTTGCTGAGGGTGCCTTAGAAGGATATTTACTTACAGGTAGACATGGCTTAATTCATTCTTATGAGTCTTTTATAAGAGTAGTTGACTCAATGATTGGAATTCATGCCAAATGGTTAAAAATGACAAAAGAACTACCTTGGCGAGCTCCAATTTCATCATTAAATATTATTGAAACAAGTCACATATGGCAACAAGATCATAATGGATATACTCACCAAGAACCAGGATTTATTAACCATATTTTAAATAAAAAAAGAGATATAGTTGATGTATATCTTCCTTATGACACTAATTCATTAATATATACAATGGACAAATGTTTAAAAAGTAAAAATATGATAAATACTATAATTGCTTCTAAACATGATCGACCACAATGGTTAAACTATGAAGAAACTATTAAACATTGTGATAAAGGAATAGGCGTATGGGATTTTGCAAGTGATGAAAATCCTGATATCATTCTTGCTTGTGCAGGAGAAACTCCAACTCTTGAAGTGTTAGCAGCAACAAGTATCTTAAGAGAAAAAACAGATATTAAAGTAAGAGTTGTAAACGTTGTATTCTTAGAAATTTTAGATGAACTTGATGAAGAAGAATTTAACAATATTTTTCCAGTTAATATACCAGTTATCTTTAATTTCCATGGATATCCAAACGTTATAAGAGAATTAACTTATAATAGAAAACAAAAATTTATTATTCATGGCTACGAAGAAGAAGGAGCAATAACAACTCCATTTGATATGCGTGTTTTGAATAAAATAGATAGATATCATTTAGTTATTGAAGTTTTAAATTTATTAAATAAAAATGATGATTTAAAATTATATTGCCAAGATACATTAATGAAACATCACGAATATATCAGAGAAACTGGAAAAGATCTAGATGAAGTATTAAATTGGAAATGGAAGGACTAACTTCCATTTTTATTTTATTTCTTTACATACTCCTGCATCTGGTTCATAGAAACAATGAGATTTATATCTACCTGATAATTCTTGACCATACCAAACATTTTTGCAATTATTTTTTCCAGGGGCATAAAACCATAATGCATGTGTTGCTGGATAAAAATATTCTCCTCTTAAGCAACGTTTTGCTAAATTTTTCTCTTTAGTAGTTGATGATGACTGGAATAGAGAACTAGTTGATCCTACAAATCCTCCTGGAGATTGATATACAATTCCTTCAATAGTTCTAATATTTCTAAATAAATCACAAGTAACTAGTACACGATTAACAACAACATTACCAACCATAAGCATTGCAAGTGCACCATCACTTAAGGCTTCTGCTCGCATTAATCTTGCCATTAAATCAAGTTCTTTTGTTGTATAATTTACTAACATAAAAAATCACCTATAACAATATATGCTATAGGTGTTCTTTTTATTTTGGATATTTTTCAAAATCTACAACTTTGTTTTCTGAAGGTTTTTCAGTAAATACTATTTTTTGAGTTTTGCTAGTTTCATTTCCAGCACCATCAGTTACAGTATATCTAATCCAATATTGGTCAATTCCTTCACTAACTTTAACTTCATGATATACAACATGACTTACTTTATAATCTGGCTTATCATCCCATACTTCTAAGCGGTCATAATTAATATCATCTATTGAGTTTACATAGTATATAGCGTCATTAAATTTTAATGTTGGTTTATATATATCTTCTGGACTATTAACATCTTTTAAGTAAGTATGTTTTGAATCATTTGCTATCCAACCAGTATCACCAGCATATTCTCCATGATATTCTATTTTATACCAAGTCATTACACCACCAGTATAAACATCTAAAACGGCATATACATCACCTTTTTTTACTTTTCCAAGATATGCACTATATTTATCAGCATCTTTTCTAACATTTAATTCTTTTGTAAGGACTTCTACATACCATCCTTTTTTTATTTCTTCAATTCTTTTTTTCTCTTTTTGAATACTATTATATTTTCTGATTCCAAAAAAGCATCCAACACAAGCTCCAACGATTAATAAAAATATAAAAAACTTTTTCATTCCACTACACTCCTTAATATAAGGTATCATAATTAGACAAAAATAGCAATAAATGGTGTTTACATTTTGAATCTATTAATTTATAATATCTAGAAAAAAAGGTGATACTATGAATAGACTTTCTTTAGCAATTTTTACAAATAAGTTATTTAATAATTGGCATGAAGATCATTGCAGTAATGATATTATAAATGAATTAAATGAAATGACACAAGATATTAAATATAATAAAGAAAAATGTGAATATTATGAAGCAAAGATGGTTGATGATTTATTTTCATTTTATCCATATTATGAAATATATAAAAAAATAGAAGAGTTTTTAGAATATATTAAGAGTAAAAATAGTTATTTCTATTATTTAGTGAATACTTATATTGATGGAATAGATATGTCTATAGTTTTCTCAATGGATATAGAGTTAATTGCACATATCTATGAATTATTAAGATTATTTTATCAAGGTTTTAATTCTATGGATATTGATGTAGCATTAATAAAAATAAAAAACAATTTATCAACAAGTACAAATGTATCTTGTTTAGATTCAATTCCAAATGGTAGTTATAATCAAATTAGCTTCATAGATGAAATAGAAAGAGAAATAGAAATAGAAGTCTCTAAAGTTAGATATAATAAAAAAAGGAGTATATTTCAAGCAACCTATAATATTATAAAAAAATATTATACAGAAGATACTTTTAATTCTTTTGAAAAGGCTTTTATTGAAATAATTAATTTATCAGATATTCCTAAAGTTTTAAAAGACAGGTATATTGATTTATTTGAATATATAAAAAATAATGTTCAAGATTATTTACAAGAAAAGAAAACTAAATCAAATGAGAAATTAAAATTATTTATATGATATAATAATTTTATGAAAGGAGAACATAATGAAGAATAAAGTTTTTGTGAGTTTACTTGCCATTGTTGTGTGTATGACTCTTGGAGGATGTTTTTTTGCTAAAAATGACAAGACATACGAAAGTCATGGATTATCAATCACTATGCCAGAAGGATATACTGAAAAATCTATTGTATCTCAAACTGTTTATTTAGAAGGAACAGAAACTATATTTACAGCTTTAAAAGAAGATTTAAGTTCTTTAGCACAAATAGGCATAGATGAAAATACTAGTTTAAAAGATTATGCTAAAGCAGTAGTTGAAAATAATAAAGCTGACTATGAAATAAAAGAAGAAGATGGATTAACATATTTTGAATATGAAAAACAAGTTTCTGGTAAAGATTATTATTATTTAACTTGCGTTTTAAAATCTGAGGATGCTTTCTGGTTAGTAAATTTTGCAAGTGAAACATCTAATAAAAATAAATATCAACCATTATTTAAAAAATGGGCTAAAACAATTAAATTTACTAAATAAAAATGACTGTTATTTTTTAACAGCCATTTTTTTATTTTTTCTTTGTTGTTTTCTATCTTCTTTTTTATATATTTTAATATAATCTTTTAAATCAATTGATTGTTTAAATGGAAATAAGAATGAATATTTTTCATGTCTTTTCTTTTGCAATTCTTTAATATGACTTTTAAGCTCTTCGTATCTAAGCTCAACACCTGTATCTTTTGCATATTTTCTTACTTTAGATAAAGTTTTATTTGAATAAATAAAGTCAATAATAATAACACCAGTAAATATACCTAATATATATGAAAATGATAAGTTATTATTAAACCAAGTTATTTTATCAATAATAAAGTCAGCTACAAAGAAATAATAAATTGCACCAATACATGTCCATATTAGAGAAAATAATGGACAAATTATTCCCTTATAGTTTCCCCATAAACCACTATAGTCCCATAATTTAACTGGTTTGTTAACAAATGTAAGTCCACCGATAAATTCAATAAGAGTCATACTTGCACCCATAAGAATAATTACTAAAAATGATGGTAAATTCATATCAACAAATATTAAATAGATAGCTGTAAGTGCACAAAGACCAAAACCATAAATAGGTAAGTAGGGCCCAATAAGTGCACCTGGATTTACCCATTTACCATGAACAATTCTTCTAAAGAATAATTCTAATATCCATCCAAAAGTACTTCCAATAAAAAATATAAAAATAAATGTCAAAAATAAATTCACTACATCACACCCTAATTTAATTATATCATTATAAATTAATATTTAAATATATTTGTAAAATAGGTTGTCAAATATTAAAAAATTCCAACAATTAGTTAGAATTTTTTTACTTTAGTAGATTAAGTTTTTTAATTGTTTCATTTTGAGCATCTAGTCCATATAATTCATTTAATTCTTCAAAAGAATGGTTTGTAAAATAACTTTTTAG
>CAKONX010000044.1 GCA_934098345.1 uncultured Bacilli bacterium | reverse complement strand
CAGCTACTAAAGCTCCTAATTTACTCTTCTTCATTTTCATCTTCTCCTTCTTTATCTTTTTTTATAAATTTCATTATTAATCCTTCAAAAAAATTAATAATTGACATTGATATACTTTCCATTCTATCACTGATGATATTTACTACATTAAATACACCATTTAAACTATTAACTTTCGTTTCTACATTATCAACAATTTTTTTTGCTTTATTAATAATATATATGCATTTTATTACTAATATAATACTTACTACTAGTAGAGTTATCAGTAAAATATCTATAACGATTGGTAAAACGGTAGCTAGGACATCCATTAATCATCACTTCCTGTATCTTCATCATCTTTATACATCGAGTCTATTAGATTAAATAAATCTGTTTCAATGGTGTCTTCTAACTTTTCATTTTCACGTTTTTCTTCTTCGCTTTCTTCAATTGTTTGAGGAGTATAATCTACTTTTTCTCCTTCAACGAACTTGCTATCTTCTTCATTTATAGTTTCAAGCTCGCTTGTAGACTCAAATGACTCCTCAATACTATTATTGCCTAAATATTCATTTTCTATACCTGAAGTTTGAATATTTTCATCATCATCTGAATCATTTACTACATCATCTATACTTACTTTTTCAAGTACTTCTACACTCTTTTTCTCTTCTTTTGGTATACTTGGTTGATCATTATAACTTACTGGTCCAAAATTTCTTCTTGTTTGAACTACTTCAACTTCTTCCTTTACTTCTCTTTTTGGAACTTCTACATTATCAGTATCAATAATTCCATATACAGGAGATATAACTGGAGTTACAGTAAATGGTTTTTTTTCTTTTTCTTCTTTAATTTTTATTTCTTCATCTTTTATTAATTTTTTATAGTCCTTATTTTCTTGAAGTCCATATTCACGGCTTACTTTAGTTTGAGTTTCTACTCTTCTAAATTCATTATACTCAGGAGTAGCTTCTCTTCCTCTAATAACTTCTTCTTCTACTTTCTCTTCTTCTTTTATTCTTGGCATAAAATCAAAGTCATCATCATCTGGTAATTTAAAACTTCTTCTTTCAGGAACTTCCTTTTTTTCTTCATATGCAGGAACAATTATTTCTTTAATTGGATTTTCCTCTTCTTCTTGTTCATGATGATTTATAAAAGAACCTCTACTTGGAAATTCTTCCTTTTTAGCTTCTCTTTTAGGTAGAGTATCACTTTTAACAGGAACCTCGATTTCATCTTCATCAAATAAGATTTTCTTTACTTTATCCATTAAACCCATATGGTAATTCATCTCCTCTAATTTATAACATCTGGATCGTAGTCTTCTTCTTCATTTCCAGTATATTCTGTTTCTTCTACATCCAAATATGTATTATCATTCTTTTTATTATCAAATACATCAACTATTTCATCTTCTCCTAAATAAGAATTACTTGCAAGTATATTTTCTATAACATTATCATTATAAGTTATAGTTGATAAAATAATCATTATATTAGATATAACATTGTTAATATCATAATTGTTGATTTTTGCTTCAATAGTTGCATAATTATAAGTTACTTTAATATAAACCTCATCACTTGTAGCATCAATATTAACAAGTCCTTTTTTTTCATCTTTTAGTAAGACACGTGAATAATAAATATCATTATTCTTTTCATAATTAACTTCTTTTTTATTATAATAACTAATTAGATCAACATATAAGTATAAGTCATAGTCATTATATTTTATAACCTCATTTTGTTCATCTTGTTTAACAACAGCAAGTTCTCTGGGTAAATAATATTTAAATCCTCGGTTAATATGATTATTTAACTTATATTTACTATTTATTGTTTTATCAACAATAGTATCTACACTTGCACTTTTTAAATTCAAAACATTTGAGCAACCTGTAGTAAATACTAAAATTGTAACAATAACAATTAATATTTTCTTCATAAAAACATTCCTTTATATTAGTATTATAACAAATAATAATGTTTTTTTAAATACTATTTATATCCACTCCTACTATTTTAATTATAACATAGCATTTAAAAATTAATTTATTTTTTATTTCCTCTTTACAGCATCTAGATAGTTAATTTTTACACCTAAAGATTTAAACTTCTTTTCATATTCAGTTTCTACATCTTCTACATCAGCAGTTTCTATATCTAAAGATACTTTATCAAATGTATATCCATAGTTAGATAAACTTTCAATAGAATAAGCAAATAAACCAATATTATCAGTTTTTTGAACAATATGAGGACTTCCTACAAATATAGAATCATATAATTTTAAAAATACTGGAGAAGTTAATCTTCTTTTAGCATGACGTGCCTTTGGCCATGGATCAGAAAAGTTTAAATAAAGTGTTGATATTTCATGATCAAAAAGAGAATCAATGTTAGTTGCATCAAATCTAATTAAACGTAAATTTGGTACTTCCATATCTTTTAATTTATCAATTGCTCTTACCATAACCGATTCATACTTTTCAATACCAATAAAATTAATATCTGGATGAAGTAAACACTTACCTATTATAAAGTCTCCTTTTCCCATACCTATTTCAACATGAATCTCAAAATCATTACCAAATAATTCTTTAAATTTACCTTTATATTTTTCAGGATCATTAATTGTATATTTACAATCTTTAACTAATTCATTGGCTCCTTTTACATTTCTAAGTCTCATAAAAATTACCTCCTAAATGAAACATTTATCACGAAAAACATATAATACACTAGGGAGTGATTATATGAAAAAAGATAGAAACAGCTTTTTTTCTCAATTTGGTTCATATGGATATCAAACTAATCCACAAATGAACACTGGTTTAGTACCTAATATGAATACAATGCCACAACAATATACAACAAACTATAATAGTTATGATGATATTGATGCTAGATTAAGTAAAATAGAAAGAGAAATTGGTAGACTTGATCAAAGAATAACTAACCTTGAAAATAGTTTAACTAATATACCAACTACTACTAATTCTCAAACTCAAACTGATTTTAACTTTGCAAATTCAATGTATATGGTCTAATTCTTTAACTTAAACTTACCAAAGGTAAGTTTTTTTATGATTTTATTTAGATATTCTCTTCCAAATAAGTTTTCAATTAAACCTAAATAATAAGAAATAATTATATAAATACTTCCACCTACTATACCATTTATAACTATTTTTAAAATATTATTATTTATTACAATAAATTTATTTAAAATAATTAAAACAAGTAACATTATAATTGATGGTATAAACGTTTTTAAAACACTTTTTATCATAAATTTAAAATCTATATTTTCATCTTTATGTAAGAATACAAGTCCAATAATTACACTTAAAGAAAAGCCAATTATACTTGCAACTATACTACCTAAGAATGCAGGAATACCTAATGTATTAAATAGTAACATTATTGGAACATCTAATAAAGCATTTGTTAAAAAGCCAGTAATAGATACAAGATAAACTAATTTAAATTTATTTAAACTTTGACATATTGTTGAAAGAATCATATACATATTAGCCATCACGGCTGAAAATACTGATAAACCTAATATCATATATCCAAACTCGTTTGAGTTATAAAATACTTGCCAAATTGGTTCTCTTAAGAATGAAATACCTATAGCCATTGGAAATGATATAAAGAACACTAAGGCTAAAGATCTATTTATTTTATCACTTACATCTTTTAAATCTTTTTTAGTATAAGAACTTACTATAGTTGGAATTAAACTTATAGTCATACCCATGGCCATCGCATTTATTACCATATTTATTTTAGGTGCCCATGTACTTATAGCACTTGCAACAAATTCTATTTGCTTAGCATCCATTTTTAAGTATTCAAGTGTTCTAAGTACAAGTATTTGATCAGTAAAGTTATAAATATTTGTAACTATATTAATAATTATAAAAGGTATTGCATATTTAACTATTTTTTTAGTAATTGTTTTTCTTAGTTCAGCGTTTCCATTATCAACATCTTCTAGTTCTAATTTATTTTTATTTTTTCTAATAACATTTTTTAAATAAACATAAGCACAAAAACCACCTACAAAAGCACCCAATATAGCAATTCCAATAGCTAGAGAAATAGTTCCATTAAATACTTTTACAACTAAATATGAACCTACTAAAATAACAAGTATCCTAACTATTTGTTCAATTAATTGACTAACAGAAGATGGTGTTACGTATTTGTGGCCTTGTAAATATCCTTTAGTTATACTTAAAAAAGGAACAACTAAAATAGCTGGAGATACACATCTTATAACAAAAGCAACATCTTCAATTGTATTACCACCGCTTATATCACCTATTATAAATTTAGCAATAGATGATGCAAAAACAAATAATAATATAAATGAAATACTTGCAAATATAAGTATTATTTTTTTTGCTTGTTTATAAGCAACATTCTTAGCTGTCTTATCTTCAAGTGTATTATATTCACTTATAATTTTACTAATCGCACTTGGAAGACCAGCACTTGAAATACCTAAAAATATTAAATAAATATTATAAGCATAACTATATAAAGCTCCTCCACTTGAACCAACTATTGAATAAAAAGGAATAACATAAAGCATTCCAAGGATTTTAACAACAACAATAGCAAGAGTCGCGATTATTGTTCCTTCCATAAAACTATTCTTTTTCATATCTAACCTTCTTTATAAATTATCATAGCTGAAAAACAATATATTTGTTCTTCTCCAAAAATTGATGCACTAACTTGAAATTTGATATCAATAACTTCAACTGAACTTATAAAAGCATTAACACTTCTTTCTAAATCTTCTTCATGTGCTTCATCTATAACTTTAACCTTCATATATATCACCATTATTACTATAATAATAAATTATAGTAATTAATGTCGAATATAGATATATTATAATATAAAATACTAAAAAAAGAAAAAAACTTAAGCATAAAAAAAGTTGACTATGTCAACCTTAGTTACAATTCCATGGTGTTAATATACAATCTGAACAAGTTTGGAAACCATTGTTATCAGTTTTAGATGCTTCATTATATGATGCAATTGTTCCGAATAACCAAATTACAATACTTGGAATAAAGAAAATGAATACGCCAGCAATTGCTCTCCACATAAGAGTTTTAGCTGCCTTTTTAGTTTCATCATCTTTTCCAGAAGTAACTGCTTTTCCTAAATCAAATATACCAAATGCAATTATTAATAGAGGTATTGCTAATTTTACTACAGTTAAAATATAACCAATGAATTGTAAGATTTCTTTTGCTTCTCCACAGAAACTACCAATTGTGAATCCTATCATAAATATACCTTCTCTCTTTTCATAATCTAATTATAAAATATTAATTTCTATTTTGTCAACAATATTACATTTCTTTTACATTTTTAAAACCTAATTTATATAATAAATCATTGATATCATTGCTATTCTTATTCCTATCGTTAATAGGAGGAATATTTGCAAATACTTTACACTTTAATTCATATTCAAAATCAGGTTTATCATTTTCTGTTACAAAACTCATATTAAGAACAATTTTATCATTTTTTCTTTCTGAAAATGCATTTCTATTTTTTCTAAGCAATTTAGTAAGTCTTATATAAGATGGTTCTACTAAATAAAGAATTTCATCACAGTAAATATTTGCTTCACCAAATTCATTTAAATCAATAATTATAGCTTCAGCATCAGTTAATTGTTTGAATTTTATATCTAAATCATTTTTATTCATACAAGATGATAAGTTATCACTTCTATAATAAATAAGATCTTGTCTAAACATTTCAATACCATATGCTTTATATCCATGGTTATTAAGTTGACGTACCATCATATTTGTAAGTGTACTTGCTCCTGCATGATCAGTTAAGTCAATTAATCCAATTACTTTTTTTCCATCAAATGATAAAGAAGGTTCATCAATTTCTTGAATCTCTTCAACACCATTAAAAGGTATTACCTCTGTATCATCTACAACAAAGTGTTTTACTTTTTCGTAATCATTAGGATTTCCATACAAAAATTTAATTCCTTCAAAGTTACGACTAAAGTTATAAAATCCTGCTTTAATCATATTTGAAACATAATCCCTACTATTAACTATTGAATCACTATTAAGTAAAATAATTACTTTATTAGGATCAACATATTGTCTCAATTCATTAAATATATTCGCGTTACGATAATCTTTAATAGATGTAATATCAATAACTAACTTATTAAAATATAAATTAGTTAATTTACCCATTAATTCTTTAACGTCATATTCACCATCTATTCTTTTAATAATGTCAAAGTCTAGACGGTCAATTATATTTTTATTTTCATTTGCTGTTACAACATTCATGCTTTTCCTCCTAGCTAGAACTTCCAAAAGTGCTTCCGTCTTTAGGAAAATAAATATTTTTTGTTTCTCCAGTTACATTAAATTTAGTAATATCTTGAATAACTGGAATAGATAATGAAAAGAAAACGTACACCTTATAATATGCTGTACTCATTTGTCCAGTTCCAGAATTTGAATGAATTTTTTGAATACAAAAATTATATTTATCTTTTGCATTATTATGACTTGTTCCTTCATCTATTCTAAAGCCAGCAAATTTTAAATTTTCATCGGAAAGTAACATATCACAACTTCCAAGTGCATTATAACCGATTTCTTTTAAAAATGAATTTATATCACTTTTTGCTTCCTCACTAACACCACCATATTTTTCAATTCTTTCAACAATTCCATTTTTAACCTTAAAAGCTTTTGAATAGTTAATAGAAAAAGCTAAGAAACCTGAAAATAACGCAATGAAAGCAATTACGATTCCCATTATCCATGTTGCACCAATCGCTTCTCTCATGCGTTATCATCTCCAATATTAAATTAATTTAAATCTTATTTAGGTGCAGCAGTAGTTCCTGTACCTTTTCCACCACCAACGTCATCTTTTACTGATGATCTAGGGCAAGTAACCTTATCTTCGCCGCCACTATCATTTAAATATACACATTCACATGTATTTCCAGTTTTACATTCACATGCATATGCAGCTGTACATTTAGATTGATTAATAATATTAGTTTTTATCATTGGCCATATTACTTGTGAAAATAATACTGATATTGCAGCTATTGCTACTACAGCAACCGCAGTCATACTTAATTCGCCTGTTGCGTCTTTCATATAAAATTAACATCTCCTATCTTTATAAACTCATTATACTATTATTATTTTCCATATTCAATTATTTTATGTAAACATTTACACTTTTACTTTAAGTATGCTTCTTCTGGATAAAGTATTTGTTTAGTTTCTCCACTTACTGTATATGTAAATATATTTCCAAAAAGTGGTAAATTAATTGAAAAGAACACATCTAAATTATAAATATACTTAGTATCACATTCGTAAGCTGAATTGCAACTTCCACTATATTCAGTTCTATAAATACAATATTCTTGAGCATCTTTTGGATTCTTAGTTACGTAACCATCTTTTATACCAATTACTGTTACTCCCTCTTTTTTTCTGCATTTTTTAGTTGTTCTATATCCATAACTATTAGTAATTCCCTCAAGTCTATTTATTGTATTCCCATTAATTCCATTATATTGTTCTATAACATTAACCATTTCACTTTTCATTCTAAATGCACGACTATAATTTAAACTTATTGCTACGAAAGCAATTAAAAATACCATTAAAGTCATGACTATACCTAAAAGCCAAAGTCCATTAATTGAATCTCTCATATAATCATCCTATTCTTTAATCTAATTATACATTTAATTCAAAAAAAATAAAAGAGAAAATCTCTTTTATTCATATTTGTATTTACCTTTACTCTTCTTTAAGAATTTATATAAGAAATAAATTGCTGTTCCAAGAACTCCACCTAATAAAACAATTAATAATAAATATTTCCATGTATTAGATGTTTTCTTAATCTTTATTTGATAATTACATTCAGTACCATCAGCACTTAATACAATTATATCAATTACACTTTTATTTTTTAGTTTTTCATTTCCATTTATTTCATATGTTGCACTTTGCTCTTGAGTTGGTACAACACTTATATCTATTGAATTTACATTTTTTGGTAAATTAAGAACATATTCATATTTATTTTTAGAAAATTCAAGTTCATAATCTTCAATATAAATATTAGCAAGTGTACAGTCACTTGATTCAACACTATAACGAGTAATATTATATGTTACCTCTTTTTTATCTCCATTTTCAGCAGTAACAATAATTTTCATTTGAGTATCTTCATTTGGCATATTTGTATTTCCAATTACTTCATAAGTTGCTCTTTTACTTTCAAGTTCTACACCAACTTCAATATTAGCCATATCATAAGGAAGTTTTAAAGAATATTCATACTTTCCTTCTCTATATCTTGTATCTTGTCCATTAATAGTTACACTTTTAATATTATTATTACTAGACACCTGAGCTTCAGTAGTTGTAGTTCCTGTTGTTGGAGCTGTAAAACCAGTTGTTGATTTTCTAGGTCTAGTTGTTTTATTATTATTTTTTTTAGTTGTTTTTGTTTTTCTTGTAGTTGTTATTATTGTTGGTGTATCTGGTGTTGTAGGTGTATCAGGAGTTGTAGAACCACCATTTGAATAAGCACTTCCATCTTTTTTTCTATTACAGTCTACAAATTCAACTCTTGTACAATAAGGATTACTTCCTGTTTTACAACTTCCACTATATTTGCTACAACCATCACTTGTTATTTGACTATATGGTTCATAGTTTCCATTTTGACACTTATAAGATGCAAGTGTAGTCATTGGATCTAAAGAATATTTAGAATCACTTCCACAAGTTGCACGATAACAATATTTATAATAATAACTTCCTTCATTAATTCCTATAGTTTTAAAACCATCAGCAAATCTATAACATTCTCCAAAACTTATTCCACTTTGTCCAGTTGGAGCAGCATATACATTTGTTGAAACAAAAATTAACAAAGCACTAACAATAAACATCAAACTTTTTTTCATTCTCGACACCACAATTCTATATTAATTATAAAATATTAATCAAAACATTTCAAGAAATTATTTTCTTCTGTTCTCACTTATTAGTTCCATATCTACTGTTAATTGATTAATTCTTTCAATAATTCTTTTAGATTTTACAATATCTACTCCATTTTTAGTATTCGCAAGATGCATAGATAATTCTTCTTTATTTAAATTAGATGTAAAAAATGTTGGAAGTTTTGAATCCATTCTATATTGTAAAATAGTTCCAAGTATTTCATCTCTACACCAAGGAGTAACACTTTCTGCTCCTATATCATCTATTAAAAGTAAATCAGCATTTCTTAAAGCTTGCATTCTTTCATCAAAATCATCATTAAAGGATTCTTTTAAACTTCTTAAAAGTTCTGGATAGTAAACTATAATTGATTTTACTCCATTTTTTGCAAGCTCATTAAATAAAGCTGCAATTAAATAACTTTTACCAGATCCAAAAGACCCATGTAAATATAATCCTTTTAAATGTTTGTCATTTTTATATTCTTTATAAAAAGTATTTATCCATTTAATAACTTCTTTTCTCTTTTTATCTGTTAAATCAATATCTTTCATAGATGCATTTTTAATAGCTAAAGGTTCATCAAATACAATAGTTTTAAGTTTTTCTTCTTTATCATAAGCTTTTTTATATTTACATTCTACATAATCGAAATTAAGTCTATTATTTTCTTCTTTAGGAAAATAAACACAACCAGAAACTTTATTTTTACATTCTAATAGACTTTTACATTTACTACAGTTATTTAACTCTTCTAAAGTACGTTCTAATTTAGAAGTATATTTAATCGCCACATCTTCACTTATATTAAGTCTTTTAATTAACTTTTTAAAATCTTCATTTTTACAAGCTTCAACATAACTTTTAA
>CAKONX010000043.1 GCA_934098345.1 uncultured Bacilli bacterium | reverse complement strand
TAGAAATCCAATTACTGGTAATGTTGAAACAATTCCTTTCTTAGATAAATATGGAAAACAAATAATGGTTAAATCTAAAGACGTTATGGATAAGAAAAGTAATGCAAGAACTATAAAACAAGCTATTTGGTTTGGAAAAGAATATGCACATTCAATTGGAGAAGCTTATGGATTTATAAATAACCTTTATAAGAAACCTCAATGTGTTGAATGGACATTAAAAAATAATCCAACTGATAGAAGAATGAATATTAATTTATGGCAAGATGCACATATTCCAAAAGCAGTTCTTCCATCATGTGTTTGGAGTAGTGAATATAAAGTAACACCAGATGGTAAACTTCATTCATATGTTCATCAAAGAAGTGCTGATGTTCCTCTAGGATTACCATTTAATATAACTCAATACGCAATACTTTTATCAATGTTTGCTAAGTCTTGTGGATATACTGTAGGAACAATGAGTTGGAGTATAATGGATGCTCACATATATGTTAATCAACTTGATGGAATCAAAAAACAATTAAAGAGATATAAAACAATGCTAAAACAAATTAAAATTATTCAAGCTAATTCAGATGAAGGAGTCGAAAATTATTATAACGATTTAAATACGTATTATAATAATATGGATGCTTATGTACATAATTATATAGGAGAATATATAAAAGGAAAAAGTGAATATATTAAAAATGGTGTTCAATTAACTGTTGATGATCTACCAATGTCAAAAAGACTAAATATTTTAAAATCCTTAGATTTACGTAGTCTTGCTAAAGATTATGAAGAAACATTTGAAGAAAAAGTTTGTTTTGAACATCTTGTAACTAGAGATAATCCTGTTCTTGAACTTTCAAGTCATGATAGTATATTTGAATATTCGACTGATTTTGTTGATGCAAAAGATACATACTTAAAAGAAAATCCAATTGGTAATAAAGATATAAAGCTTAAAAATTATACACCAACACCATTTATTAAAATGCCAATTGCACAATAAAAAACATCTTCAATTAGATGTTTTTTTCTATGTTAAAATTTTCTAAATATTCATGATATGCTTTGTAATCAGGTAAAGTTTCATCAAATTTAGAAATACCTAAGTATTTTAAAAGTTCATCTTTAAAGTAAGGATTTCTAATAAGTAAGGGACCAATAAGATAAGTTCCAAAGAAATTATTTATGTGGATTCCTTCAACGTTTGTATCTTCATTATTACCAGTACCTTTAATAACTTCAAATAAATAGTTTTCTTTTATATCATTTACTGAACTTCTATTTTGAAAACCAATAACTGGTTGATTAGTAATATTTGTTTTAAATACTTGTTCTCCAACAATTCTATCATGAGTTTTAGAAGAAAAATTAAATATTCCTAAACAATCTTTATCATCAATTGATTTACCAAATAGTTCATATGAATTTCCGGTTGCAATAAACATTTTTTTATCAATTACTTTTTTTATATCATTTTTATATTTTAAAATGTCTTTTCTTACTATTTCTTGATTTAATGGACTACCTGTACCAATATAGAAAATATCATATTTATTGAAGTCGATTTCATCATCAACACTTAAAGTATCGACACTTACTTTAAAATTTGCATATTTAATTGCATGAGTTAAAGCAGTTATATTTCCTTGTTCTCCATAATAATTCATTAAATCATAATATAAATGCGCTATTCTAATCGTTTCCATACATACCTCTTACTAAAAGTTCTTTTATTTTGGCAGTCATATCAAAACATACCATTGTAATTATTTTTCCTTTAGATTTTTTTTCTACTTCATATAGTAGATTATTAATATCTTCTACTAATACAAGTTTATTTTTATCAATGCCTGCATATATAAGTCTTGTATAAACATCATATTTAAATCTTCCTATACAAAATATTTTATCAATAGAATCAATATTTAATAGTTCAAAGTCGACATCATATAACCAACTTAAATCATTATATGAATATCTTCTAGATACATTATCAAAACCTATAATAATTGTCTTTTTATTTTTTGATTCTCTTATATAATTTATAGTTTGTAAATAAGATAAAGCATTTTCATTTTTAGATTCGATCATTTCTATTTCTCTTGTACCAAGCTTATAACTTTTCATTCTTTTAGCAGGTATTATATCTTCATTTAATTCTCTTAAAATATCTTCTTCTTTAACTCCAATTGTTTTTGTAAGAGCAAAAGCGGCTAAAGTATAGTAACAACAGAAGAAAACATTTTTATTTAAATGAACTAGAGTATCATTAATTAACATAAAAGATTTTTCTAAATCAACGTCAGTTGCTAAATAATCAACTGGTCTTGAAGAAAATGAACAATTTGGACAAGTATATGAACCAATGTGGCCATAATGATAAAATTTATATTTAAGTTTACTATTACAATTTGGACAATAAGCAGCATCAACATTATTACTTATTGGTTTTTTTATATCATATTTTGTTTTATCAATTCCATAAGTAATTATATTTTCGCTTTTTAATTTTAATCTTGAAACTATAGGGTCATCAGCATTAATAATTAAAGTTGTATCATCATCAACAGACGACGCAATTTTTTCATATATAAAATCTGGAAAACCATTTCTTGCAGGTTGATCACGAGTGACATTAGTGACAACTAAATGAGTTAATTTATTTTTTTTAAATATTTTTGATATAAATGATTCATCTAATTCCATAAGTAAAATATCAGCATTAACTTTTTTAGTAAAGGGATTAGTATGATTAAGTATTAAAGTAATTGCTGCATTATAAAGATTAGATCCATTTTTATTCCATACAACTTTATAACCAGATTTAGTTAATATATGAGCAACAAGAGAAGTTGTTGAACCTTTACCACTAGAACCAGTTATACCAATTACATATTTTGGAAACTTTAAATCATCTAATATATTTTTATTTAACTTAGATGCATAATATCCAGGGGTAACTGAACCATCTTTTTTAAATATGGGTTTTAAAATAAAACAAGCAAGAGATAAACATTTATTTATAACTATTGCTAAAAAATCTTTCATAAACATCACCATTTAAATTATATCATAAAACTTTACTTTTATAAGTAAATGTATTAGAATATATGTACTTTTTTTAGTGGGGGTAAGTATGGCTGTTAAAGATTGTCGTGAACTAGAAAAATTTAGATTGAATTCTAATAATTTTATACGTTCTGGAAATTATACTTTACCAGGTTTATTAAATGAATATATAGATTATATGAATAAACATTATTTTGAAGTAAAAAAGTCAAAGACTTGAGGTATCCATATGCTAGTAGAATGTAAAAGCAAGAGTGAATTAACTGATCTTTATAAAGATGGAAAACTTATTGGAAGAGGAACTACTGCTAAAGTTTATTTGAAAAATGATCAAGCAATAAAAATCTATGGGAATACTAGTAGAAAAAGATATGTATTTAATGAATTTGATATGAAAACTCATTTAGATGAATTAAGTGAAGTAAAAGTAAAAAACATATGGACTCCAAATGATATTTATATTTATGAAGATGAAGTGAAAGCTATAACTTTAGACTATATAGAAGGTAAAACTATAAAAAAAGAAATACCTGATGTTAGTTTGAAATTATTTTTAGATTATTTAAAAGAATTAAAAGATAATTTACGTAAATTAAGTGAACATAAGGTTTGGGTTGTTGATTTTTATTGTGGAAATGCAATAGTTAATCAAAATGGTATAAATATAATTGATACAGATGATTTTTATTTTAGTGATATTAGTACTTCAACTTGTTTAGAACATAATATTTCAAAAATACTTCATGAAATATTTGATGAATTATTTGATTTTAATACATATTTTCATTTTTATTCAGAATATTTAGATTCTTTATTAATTATTTATTTTGATATATTTGCTTCAATAGAGTCTGATTTTGATTTGTATAAAGCATTAATTTCTGAATTTGGTGGAGATACTTCATTAAGAGATTTAAAAAGATTAATAAAATCAATTGGAAAAGTTGATAAAAATAGATAGATTTGTATTTATAGATATAGGTGATAATATGCTAATTAAATTTAAAACACATGGAGAATTTTGTGATTTATATGAAAGTGGAAAATTCATAGGAGAAGGAACAACAGCAAATGTTTATTTAAAAGATGGAAAAGTTATTAAAATTTATGATTTTTCTAAAAAGAAAAGTCGTATGTTATTTGCTATGTATGATATGGAACAAAACTTATCAAAATTAAGCAAACTTAATATAAAAAATGTTCATGTACCTAAAGATATTTATACAGTGGAAGATGAAATATTAGGAATTAGTCTTGATTATGTAGAAGGATGTAATTTACATAATCTTTTAAATGGAATTGATATAGATGAAAATACTCCTGATATTAATTTAAGTTTATTTTTGGAATATTTACAGGAATTAGATGAAATAATACAAAAATTTAATGAATCAAAAATTACATGTTATGATTTTCATTGTGGGAATGTCATAATTAATGGAAATGGTATTAATATAATAGATACTGATCAATATGCTTATGAGGAAGAAAGACCAGCAATAAATAATTTTCGTTTCTTTTTTTCTCATATTTTTAATGAAATTTTCGATATTGGATATTATTTTATGCCATATGAAAGTTTTCGCTTTTATTCAAAATATATAAACTCTTTATATAAAAAATATTTAAATGGAATAGCTACTAAAGAGGAGTATTTTAAGTTGTATCGAGCAATAAGTGAAGAATTAGGTTATGATGTTCAGATAAAAGATGCAAAAAGATTAACTAAAGAATTAGGAAAAATTAAAATATAAAATCTTTTCTTTTTTTTTAATATTTTTTATAGTATAATGGACATAAGATAGGCAGGTTTTATTATGAGAGAAATCATAGCTAGTATCGATATTGGAAGTCGTTTTTTTAAATTAGTTGTGGCTGAAATAATAAATGGGAACATGAATGTACTTTGTGCTCTTTTAGAAGATTCTCGTGGTGTAAAAAATGGGATGATTATGGAACCTGTTGAAGTTGAATATGCATTAAAAAGACTTTTAAAACAAGCAGAAGAAAAGTTAAATGTTAGTATTACTCGTGCAATTGTAAATGTTCCAGAAAGTGAATGTATGTTTAAAATAGGTGAAGCAAGTATAAGTATTTTAGAAGAAGATGCCGAAGTAACTGGTGAACATATTCAAAAAGTTTTACAAATGAGTGTAAAAGGAAATATCTTAGAAGGTTTTGATTTAGTTACCGTTATTCCAATAATGTTTAAAGTTGATGATAGGAAAACTAAAATACCTAAAGGTATGAGAGGAAAAAGTTTATCTGTTAAATCAGTAGTAGTTTCATCTCCTAAAAAAGATATATGCATGATTGCTAAAAGTCTAGAAAAGTGTGGAGTAGAAGTATGTGATATAATGATACCTAGTATTGGATCATTTTATGCTCATAAGATGGATAATACAGAAAATGAAACTGGGGCAGTTGTTGATATAGGTTATGATACAATAAAGGTAAGTATTATAAATAAAGATATTATTATTAACAACTTAGTAATTGATGCTGGTGTTAAAAATGTTGATAATGATATTTCTTTTGTATATAAAGTGTCTCCTCATGATGCTGAAAATATTCGTGAACATATTGGACTTGCTAATAGAAAGAATGCTAAAGCTAATGAAAAAATGGAAATTACTAATTTATTAGGTGAAAAAGCAACTGTGGATCAATATGAACTTTCAAGTCTAATAATGAGTAGACTTCATGAAATGTTAAATATTGTAAAGAATGAGTTAAATTACTTAACAAAAAAGGAAATAAGTTATATAATAATAACTGGAGGATTGTCTGAACTAAAGGATATAGATTTAGAAGTAGAAAGTGTGTTTGGGCCAATTGCTTTTATAGGAAAAAATAATTATATAGGAGCAAGAAACAATGAATTTGCAAGCGCAATTGGAATGATTAAATATTTTGATTCCAAACTTAAACTTAGAGATCGAGAATTTAGTGCTTTTTCCTCAGATGATTTAGATAAATTAATCAGTAACGGTAATAAAAAATCAATGTCAAATGATTCTTTACTTGGAAAAGTATTTGGTATATTTTTTGACAATTAAGGGAGAGTGTTTTTATGGACGGAGTAAAAATGAATCAGATAGCTAAAATCAAAGTTGTTGGTGTAGGCGGAGGCGGAATGAACGCAGTTAATCGTATGATTAATGGTGGAGTTAAAAATGTTGAATTCGTTGTTATTAATACAGATAAACAAGTGTTAGATGTTTCTCCAGCAGAAACAAAATTACAAATTGGTAAAAATGTTACCAATGGTTTAGGAGCTGGAGCTAATCCAGAAACAGGTAGAGAAGCAGCTATAGAAAGTAAAGATGAAATTCGTGCAGCTTTAGAGGGAGCTGACATGGTATTCGTAACTTGCGGTATGGGTGGAGGAACTGGTACTGGTGCTAGCCCAATAGTTGCTGAAATTGCTCAAGATCTTGGAGCTTTAACAGTTGGTATTGTTACTAAACCTTTTAGATTTGAAGGTAATAGAAGAATGGAACAAGCTATAATTGGTGTTGATGAACTTAAAAAACACGTTGATTCTTTAATAGTTATTCCAAATGATAAATTAAGAGATATAATTGATAAGAGTACTTCAATGCCAGATGCATTTAGAGAAGTTGATAATGTTCTTCATAGAGGAGTTCAATCTATATCAGACTTAATTGCTGTTTCAGGTTTAATTAATCTAGATTTTGCGGATGTTAAAGCAGTTATGGAAAACCGTGGAAATGCTTTAATTGGAATCGGTCTTGCGACTGGAGAAAACAGAGCTATTGAAGCTGCTAAACAAGCTGTATCTAGTCCACTTCTTGAAACTAGTATAGTTGGAGCAACAGATGCAATTATTAATGTAACTGGTGGTAAATCATTAACATTATTTGAAGCTGAAGATGCTGCTGAAGTTGTAAGAGCAAGCGCTAATACAGATATCAATATTATCTTTGGTGCAGTTATTAATGAAAATCTAGATGATGAGGTTATTGTTACTGTAATTGCAACTGGATTCGATGATGAAGACAAATCAAAAGAAGAAAATATAGAAGAACCAAAAAAATCAATTAATATGATGGATGATGAATTTGATATTCCACCATTCTTAAGAGATAGAGATAATATATAGGAAACAAAAATGTTTCCTTTTTTTATTAAAATAAAATGTAAATATTTACACATAATATAGATATTAAATAAAATGGATAACTAAAGTATTGTATAATGATACTAGAATGGTGTGTGTAAAATATGAAAAGAAAGAGTGCAATAATAGTTGCAATTTTAATAATTTCTATTGGATTTGCAGCAATTAGTACAACTTTAATAATAAATGGAAATACAAAGGTAAGTGAAAACACAGACGATTTTAGTGTAATATTCACTAAAGCAACATTAGATGGAACAGATATGTATGCAAATGTAATAGATGATACAAAGCAAATCATTACATTTGAAACAAGTGAATTGAAGACTTTAAATCAAACTTCAGTACTTGCATATGAAGTAACAAATAATTCAGCAAACTATGATGCTGAAGTACAAGTAAATTGTAAAATAAAAGATAATACAACAGCAAAATACACAAGTATAAAAAATGAACTAGAAGGAAATGCAACAGTAATTAAAGCTAAACAAACTTTAAACGGAACATTAATAGTAACATTAAATAAAACAGCAACAGAAGAAGTAAAAGAAGAATATGTATGTGAGTTAACATTTAATGCAGTAGAAAGGGATACAGTTGGAGAAGCTGAACCAGGATCTTTTAAAACAGATTCATGGGAGACGATTCAAAAAGCAGTACAAACAGGAAATACAAGTAAATATAATGTAGGAGATACAAAAGAAGTAGATTTAGGGACTCTAGGAATACATACAATTCGTATATCAAATATGAGTGCATGTACGAATGGAGAGACAAGCAAAACAGCATGTGGATTTGTAATTGAGTTTGCAGATATAATAGCAATGCAACAATTTAATAATACAAATACTAATGTCGGAGGGTGGAAAAGTTCAAGTCTTCGTACATATATAAATGAAACTATTTATGATGCATTACCAAGTGAATTACAAAATATCATAATTTTAACAAAAGTAATATCAAGTCATGGAAAAAGTGATTCTGCAAATCTTGAAACACAAGATAAATTATATTTGTTAGCAAGAAAAGAAATATATTCAGGAGAACATCTATATGATTCCCTAAATTCAGAAACAAAGCAATTAGACATTTATAAAAATTTAAATGTAAATACAACTTCTTATAACGAGGTAATAAAAATGTATCAAGGGAAAAATACTTCTTGGTGGCTCAGAAGTGCAAGTTCATATGATGCTTTAGGATTTTTTAATATTGATTCTAATGGAAAATGGTTTGGTGATAGTGCTATTAATGTGAGTGGTATTTCCCCAGCTTTCCGAATCGCATAAATTTAGATAACTTTGGTTATCTTTTTGTTGATAGTAAACATTTACATGAAGTAAAAAAAATAAATAGTATTAATTAAAATATTGTATAATTAATTTAGAATGGGGTGCATAAAATGAAAAAGAAGGGAAGCATAGTGGTTGCTATACTATTATTAGCAGTAGGATTTGCTGCCGTATCGACAACCTTGATAATAAACGGAAATACAAAAGTAGGAGAAAATGCAGATGACTTTTCTGTAATATTCACAGCAGCAACATTAGATGGAATAGATGTGTATGCAAGTGTAATAGATGATACAAAGAAAATCATTACATTTGAAACAAGTGATTTAAAAACATTAAATCAAACTTCAGTATTAAATTATGAAATAACAAATAATTCGGCAAACTATGATGCGGAAGTACAAGTTAATTGTAAAGTAAAAGATGATGCTGAAGCTAAATACACAAGTATCAAAAATGAACTTGAAGGAAATGCAACAAAAGTATTAGCCAAAGAAGTATTAAATGGAACATTAACAATAACCTTAAATAAAACAGCAACAGAAGAAGTAAAAGAAGAATATGTATGTGAGTTAACATTTAATGCAGTAGAAAGGGATGAATTAGGTAAGGGTATTCCAGATCCAGTATCATTTGCAACTGATAGCTGGGAAATAATACAAAATGCTGTAAGATTAGGAAATACAGATTTATATAAAATAGGGGATACAAGGAAAGTTGATTTAGGAGATTTAGGAACACATACTTTAAGAATAGCAAACAAGAGTAAGTGTACAAATGGAGAAACGAGTGAAACGGCATGCGGATTTGTAGTAGAATTTGCAGATATTATTACTCAACAAAAATTTAATAGTACAAAAACAAACATAGGTGGATGGAAAGATTCAGAATTACGTAAGTATGTAAATGGAACGATATATAATTCCCTTCCAAGTGATTTACAAAATGTAATAGTAAAAACAAAAGTAATATCAAGTCATGGAAATACATCTGGAGAAACGAATTTTGAAACTTATGACAAATTATACTTATTGAGTGGACATGAAGTGTATGAAGATGGAACCAATAATTTAATGAGTATAAATGACACATCGTATAATGATACAAGGCAATTAGACTATTATAAAAATCATGGTGTAACAACAAATAGTTATGCAGGAGCAATAAAAAATAATAATGGAAATCCTTGTTATTGGTGGCTTCGTTCAGCTGGTGTTAATTTTTCTACCGCATTCCTAAACATTAGTGATGATGGAAATTATTATAATGGAGATGCTAATGGTTATAGTAGAGTTTCTCCAGCGTTTAGAATAGGATAAAATTAGATAACTTCGGTTATCTTTTTTTGTTCTTTCACGCAAAAAAAAGACGACTAAATGTCGTTTCTTTCATAATTGGTGACCCGTACGGGATTTGAACCCATGAATGCATGCGTGAAAGGCATGTGTGTTAAACCACTTCACCAACGG